>JAKAEC010000107.1 GCA_021818425.1 Pseudomonadota bacterium | reverse complement strand
GCACGAAACACCGCTGGCCCGGCTGCGTGCGGATTTGCAGGACATCGGGCTGGCCCGCCGCATCGACTTGGGGGAAAGCGAAGACCACTTCGCCATCCTCGCCGAAACCATGCGCTATCTCATTGCGGGGGACGACCCTGCGGTGTGCAACCTGACGCGGCAGCGCGATCTGTTCCAGCGCCACATTCAGCCCTGGGGCGTCCAGATGTGCGAGGCCATCGAGGGCGATCACGCGGCGCGGTTCTACCGTGCGGTGGCAGGCTTTACCCGCGAATTTCTCCAAGTGGAGCAGATGGCGTTCGATCTGCTGGATTGAGCTGGCTTTACGCTGTTTTTGCGGGCAGCTCCGGCTTGCAGCTCAGGCAAGGTGCCTGCACCAGATGGCCGTGTCATAGGCCGTGGGCACCTTTGTCATCGGCCTGTTCTTCCTGCCCGAGACCAAGGATCGGGGATTTACGCCAAGGATTAGGGACACAGCGCCTTGTGCGTTGAAACTCAACCAGCAAATAGAGGTAGAGGGGCACCGCCAGCATGAGGCGGCGCGTTGCACCAATATCGGCTAAACAGGTAAGTAACTTGATCTGATTGCCTCAGGGCTGCAGCGAATCCGTCGAGATCTACTCGGCCACGGCTCAACGTCCTCGCTGAAACTGGTCCAATAGTCGCTCGCGCCACAGGGCAAGGATGTCGCTTCGCGTGAGCATGCCAACGACCCGACCAGAGCCATCACTCGCTATCACAGGAAGCCGTCCTATGTCATGGGCCGAGAGTTTCAAGATGGCCTCAGCAAGGGTGGTTTCCATGTTCACGCAAACGGCGGGGTCTCTGACTAAGCTTCCCAATTGCTGCGTGGCATCAATGTCAGCGCCATACAAACTTTTGCGCGTGATCACGCCAAGGGCCGCGCCGTTTGCATCGACGACGGCGTAGCCTTGGTGATAACTTCCCGGCGCGTGAGTGTCCAACCAAGCCCGCACTTCGGCCACACTTTGCGTTGCCAGTAATGTGACCGGCTTGAGGCTGGCATAGTCGCTCACGCGGGCCTGAGTCAGTGGATCGGCTTGGTACGAATGGGGTACGTGCAGCCCGCGGCGGCTGATTTTCTCCGTCATGATGGTTTGACGCATCAGCAGACTGGATACGAGAAAAGCCGTGCCGCAACCAATGAGAAGTGGGAGCAGCCCTGCTACCTGCCAAGTGGTTTCTAGAGCAAATATCACTGACATAAAAAGGGCGCGGGAAGAACCCGCGAAAATGGCGGCCATTCCCACTAGAGCTGCCAGGTTTGGGCTCAGGCCGAGTTGCGGGAACATGACAGCGCTGATATGACCCAGAGCCGCGCCCAGGCAGGCGCCTATGGTCATTAACGGAGCCAGCGTGCCCCCAGAGGTTCCACTACCCAACGCGATGGTCCACGAAACCAACTTGGCCGCACCGAGCAGCCAAAGTGCAGGACCGAGGAGATTGCCTGAAAGTGCGTCCGTGATGTTGCCGTATCCCACGCCCAAGGTTCTTGGTTGCCACCAACCAATCAGGCCTACTGCCACCGCGCCTATGGCAGGCCACCACATCCAGTGGACTGGCAAATGATCGAACGCATCTTCCACCGCATAGACGCCTTGGGTAACAAGCACGGCTGCAAGTCCGACCACAGCCCCAAGGGGTACGCAGGCCAGTAAGGCTGGGGCTTGCGGCCAAGCCAGCGGGGGCATGACAAAAAACGGCGTAGCGCCTACGAACAGCGTGCGCACGATTTCAGCAGAAACGCAGGCGGCCAGCACCGGCAGCAACGCGGCTGGGCTGAACTCGAACAGCAGCAATTCGATCGCGAGCATCATTGCAGACAGTGGCGTGCCAAACACGGCTGCCATGCCTGCGGCGGCGCCTGCGGCCAACAGGACCTTGCGCTCGTTGGGGGTGATGGAGATCCATTGGCCCACCACCGAACCCAAGGCGCCGCCGGTGGCAATGATCGGCCCTTCGGCGCCAAATGGTCCGCCAGTGCCAATGGAAATAGCCGCTGACAGGGGTTTGAGAAAGAGCACGCGCAGCGAAATGCGGCTGCGATTGACCAACACCTGTTCCATGGCCTCCGGGATGCCATGGCCGCGAATAGCGGCAGATCCATATCGCGCCATGACGCCTACGATGAGGCCGCCGATGATGGGTACGCCAATGATCCAAGCGCCCAGTACGGTGTCCGTTGGGCTTACCAGACTCCAGCCGATGCGGCCCTGGAAGCTAAGGTGTGTGACGAGCCCGATCAGCGCCATGAGCAGTTGTGCAATCAACTCTGCCGCGACGCCGATCCCTAACGCCAGCAGCAAAATGAACACAGTCCGCGGGTGGATTCCGCCGGGAGCGCGGTTCAAATCCTCCGTTCCAATGGATAGTTGATCGGCCGGTTGTACAGGCAGGTTTTTGTGGGGTGATCTAGCAGAAGCGGGGCTCATGAAATGGTGGCACAGACTGAGGGTGCAGGGCTGCTTCGAGAAAAGAAAAACGACAAAGCAACAACCATCTATCTCGAGCGTTCAGTACAGCAGAATACGAAAGATCAGTGAAATTTGATGTGTCAAAGTGTGGCAAAACCTGTTGCCGATCAAGTGACCTTGCTTCGGCGTGTCAACATCGCGCCTGAGTTTTCGTTAACCATCCATGTTCATCAAATCGATCAAACGCAGGAGCTTTCTCTCCATTTGGCGCGACCACAAAGTGATCGCCGGGCTGTTGTTTGCATTCGTGGTGCAGCCAATGCCTTCCGTTAACGCGCAACCGGTCCCGGAATTCGTCCATTTCCAGGCCGAATGGCGCGTCACTCTGAAAAATGACGGTCAAGGCAAAGACTCTCGCGGCGCGCAATGGCTGGTCTTGCTCGGCGGGCTGGGCGGACAGGAGGGCGTGGCCACCGCGCAAGACCAGGTGAGCTGGCCTGCGCAGGGCAACGGCGCCTACCGCATCGACAGCACCCTCACGCCGCGGGGCGCGCTTGCCGTGCTGCTGCGTCGGCTGCACTGGGTGCGCGGTGCAAGCGGAGAAGTGCGCGACGGCAGGCCCGAGCTGCTTTCGGCCAGCAATCAGCGGGGGGATAGCCCGGCCACGCTGATGCAGATCGAGCATGGGCGTATGCAAGTGACGACTGCCGGTGAGGCGGCGTCAGCGCCGGCGGAATCGACGGCAACGACGCAGCCCGCGCCGCCCGGGCTCACCGATCCGCTGACGCTGAGCTGGGGGTATCTGCAGCGCCCGCTGCCTACCCGCGCCTTCACCGTGCCCTTGCTCATCAATGACAAGGTGCAGACGGCTCACATCACGCCGCAGCGCATCACGTTGAAATGGCAGGGCCAGGAGGTGG
>JAKAEC010000106.1 GCA_021818425.1 Pseudomonadota bacterium | reverse complement strand
TGTGGCTGCGTCGGTTTGGCCAGATGTTCGCCGCTGAGATCCGCAAGCGACGGGTTGAGGGAATGCGGCCGAGGCGCTGGCACTGGCACCTCGACAAGGTCGTCGTGGAGACCAATGGCGAACGACACTATCTTTGGTACGCCGTCGACCACAAAGGTGAGGTGCTCGAAAGCTACGTGACCAGGAACAGGGACAAGCAAGCTGCTAAGCAAGCAGCTTTGAAATCCGTCAGGAAATCTCGAAAACGGTTTGGCCATGTCGAAAAGGTTGTGGCCGACCGCCTCGCGTCCTACGAAACCGCACGACGGGAGCTGAGCATCCGCGATCGGGAGCAAACGGCCGGGTGGACAAACAATCGCGCAGAGAATTCGTACCAGCCATTTCGAAGACGGAAGCGCGCAATGCTTCACTTCCGACGCATGCGAAGTCTCCAGAAATTCGCCTCTGCTCATGCCTCCAGCTTCAATCACTTTAACCATGGACTGTTGATTTGCGTTGAGAATTGGCTCTGGAGCAGGGAACATCGCAGCCAGCAAAAGTGATCAGGCGATTGGTGTCGCGGAATTCATCGTGGCCAGCAGTCATAGGACCGCACTTATAGGCCGGAGATATGACCGCACCGTCCGCTCCGAACATTCAGCAAAAAGCCCTTGCCATGGGCCGTTCCACATATGAGTCAGAGCCAAATCTCAGTGCAAATCAACATCTATGTTCATAAATTAAGACCATAGCTTATCCTGTTTGCCGCGGAGGCGGACGCGTCCTCGCAGAGGCACGGAGCCATGCGCGAGTGTAGCTCTTTGGTGTGTTAGGATCAGTGCATGATCAAACATACCAAGCTGATCGAGGAAACGGAGGGCGAGGTGTATCTGCACAAGGACGTTTGGCGCGTTTTGCAGCGGCAAATCGAGTATGCCGAGGCCAAGGGGGCGCTCTATGATGGCCTGATAGCGATGGTCTTTGCCTTTCATACAATAGGGGGCTACCTGAATTATCTCGGTGAAAGGATTACGCCCGATCTGTGGGGCGACGAGAAAGTCGTGTTCAAGGAGAACGACGTGACAGACAAGCTAGCGTTATGTAAGCGTTGTAGCCTTGCGGCACCGGACTATGGCAAACGGCCCTATGGCACGGTGTCGAAACTGAAAAAAGCTGCGGAGCGTTGCTCACCCAAAGACGCGCATGACCGGCGGCAAGATCGAATACGACGAACACAAGCCTCCGCCCTTATTCCCAAAATCCTATCTGTCCAAGGTGGTCGGCCATCGGTATGCGATCCGCGCGCGTGATGACATGAAGGACGTCGCCAATCAGTTGCACGCCGCCGCTCGCGAGAAATTTCCCGTGGCGCAGCTTGGACCAGACGCCCTCGACGGCATCTTGAGCCTGCGCAGCGGGACAACCCGGCTGGCGGGGGGTGATGCGGGGACAGGCTAGGGAGGGCGCGTTACTGCCAACAGGTGTATTGCTTCACGGTTCAGGCTGACGGAGTTATAAGCTATGCAGTTGAATACCGATCTAAGCCAAACGGTGCTGGTCCATGCTGGTCAACTGGACTGGGCGCCAAGCCCCTCCCAGGGGGTTGACCGCCGGATGTTATTCCGCATCGGTGCCGAAAAAGCCCGCGCGACCTCCATCGTCCGTTATGCGCCCGGCAGCCGCTTCACTCGCCATCTGCATCCCGGCGGTGAGGAGTTTCTGGTCCTGGAAGGCGTGTTTCAAGATGAATCCGGCGACTTCCCGGCCGGAACCTATGTCCGCAATCCACCCGGCAGCGCTCACGCCCCCGGCAGCGATGCGGGCTGCACCATCTTCGTGCGGCTCTGGCAATTCCGGGCAGATGATCTGACCCCAATCGTCGTCCGGCCTGACAGAGCTGAAAACGCGCCGTGCCGCCAGGGCGTTATTTCTACACAGGTTTTGTTTACAGGCACCGATGAACGTGTCGTGCGCGAGGAATGGGGCGCGGACACTAAGATTGAGATACCCAACCAACATGGGCTCGAAATGCTAGTGATCTCCGGTAGTGCACTACACGGAGACACACCGCTTGAGCGCTGGAGTTGGCTGCGTTTACCCGCCGGAACTCCTGCCTACTTTCAAGCCGGCGCCGGGGGCGCCAAGGTTTGGTACAAATCCGCGCCGCTGCTGCACGCCAATCTCTGCCCCATGCCTTTACTTTGAGCCCGCACGCTCTTCAGCGCAAAAATTCTTAGTATGATTGAAACACAGATTGCCATTGTGGGTGGCGGATTGGCAGGGCTCCATGCCGCGCGCCTACTGCAAAAAGCGGGCGTGGCGTTTGAATTGCTGGAGGCGCGTGAGCGTCTTGGCGGCCGGATCCTAACAACGGATGAGACTGGCCTACTGAGCGAGGACGGCTTTGATCTCGGACCATCCTGGTTCTGGCCGCAGATGCAACCCAAAATCGGTACGCTAATCGCTGAACTCGGTCTCCCCGTCTTCGCACAACATAGCAATGGCGATGTACTGTTCGAAAGGATGCCGCGGGAGAGTCTGCAACGCTATCGTGGCCCAGGCACGGGGCAACAATCCATGCGCCTAGCCGGGGGCACGGCCTCGCTGGTACGCGCATTGGCAAACGACTTGCCAACGGCTCGGATCCATCTAGGGGCTCCCGTCACGGCGATGGCACACGCGAAGAACGGTATCGAACTGGCAGTCTCAGGCACCGGCTTCATTCGTGCCCAGCATATCATTGCTGCGCTGCCCCCCCGGCTACTCGAAGCGCAAATCGTCTATACTCCTACGCTGGAACCTGAAACCATCCGTCGCTGGCAAGCCTGTGAGACCTGGATGGCTCCGCATGCCAAATTCTTCGCGATCTATGACCGACCATTCTGGCGAGAAAACGACCTTTCCGGCACAGCACAAAGCATGGTTGGTCCCATGGCTGAAATACATGACGCAACCACCGCCTCTGGCCGCCCTGCATTGTTTGGCTTTATTGGCATACCGGCGGCGCAGCGCGCGGCGATGGGGGATGCGGCGTTGACCAAAGTCTGCATGACCCAATTTGCAAGACTTTTCGGCCCAGATGCCACCGCGCCACGTGCCACACTATTAAAAGACTGGGCAACCGACCCGCTGACGGCGACGGCTTCCGATCAAAATGCCGGAGCTCATATCATGCCAAGTTCCAAGCCATGGATCTCAAGAACATGGGCCAAACGCCTCATACTCGCGGGCAGTGAAACCAGCCTGTCCGAACCCGGCTACCTAGCAGGCGCCATTAGCGCCGCTGAGCGCGCGGTTGGCGAGGTTCTGGTACAGCTTGGAAATGGCGGCCGTCACGGTTAAGCTCGCCTGATAAGGGCGGGCTACCGACCTCAACCGCGATTTGGACGGTAAGCAGGTTAAAATCGATCTCCATTTGTCTCTTTTCTCGAGAAATATAATGATGCC
>JAKAEC010000105.1 GCA_021818425.1 Pseudomonadota bacterium | reverse complement strand
GCACCGGTAAGGTGAAGTTGTTGCTTGCCACGTATTTTGGCCAATTGCGAGAGAACCTGCAACTGGTTGGAGCGCTGCCAGTGCAGGGCGTGCACCTTGATGCGATTAACGCCCGGGATGAAGTTGCACAACTTATTGAGATCAGTCCACCGGACAGAGTCATCTCACTCGGGGTAATCAATGGTCGTAACGTTTGGAAAACCGATCTTGAAGCTGTGCTGGACTGGCTGGAACCGCTGGCGCTGACGCTGGGCGGGCGGCTGTGGATCGCGCCTTCCTGTTCGCTGCTGCATGTGCCGGTCGATCTTGCCGGCGAACAGAAGATTGATGCAGAAATCTTCTCATGGCTTGCATTCGCCGTGCAGAAGCTGGAAGAGATCAAGGTTCTGGCAACGGCTCTAATCCAGGGTCGTGCTGCCGTGGCCAACGAACTTGCCGCCAATCGTGCGAGCCTAGCCTCGCGCCGCAGCTCGCCGCGCGTAAATAACCCGGCGGTCAAGGGCGCGGTCGCTGCCATAACCGAAAACCTTGGGCACCGTCACAGCCCTTTCGCGGTGCGCGCCGCCAAGCAGGCCACTTTGCTTCAACTGCCACTCTACCCGACGACCACCATCGGTTCCTTCCCACAGACCAAGGAAATCCGCCTTGCCCGCAGCCAATTCAAGGCAGGTACCATCGATGAAGAAGCGTACAAGAATGTTATGCGTCAGGAGATTGAGTACAGTGTTCGCGAGCAAGAGAGGCTCGGGCTGGACGTGTTGGTACATGGCGAGGCCGAACGCAACGATATGGTCGAATATTTCGGCGAACAACTCGACGGCTATTTGTTTAGCCAGAACGGCTGGGTGCAGTCCTACGGCTCGCGCTGCGTGAAGCCGCCCATCTTGTTCGGCGACATTAGCCGCCCGAAACCCATGACAGTGGAGTGGATCACCTACGCCGCCTCGCTCACCGACAAGCCCATGAAGGGCATGCTCACCGGTCCGGTGACCATGCTCAACTGGTCCTTCGTGCGCGACGACCAACCGCGCTCCGTCTCGTGCTATCAGCTTGCGCTGGCCATTCGCACCGAGGTTCTGGACCTTGAAAAAGCGGGGGTGCGCATCATCCAGATTGACGAAGCGGCCTTGCGTGAAGGGTTGCCCCTGCGCAAATCGCAATGGAAGGCGTATCTGCGCTGGGCCGTTGAAGCGTTCCGCATCACTGCCAATGGCGTGGAAGATGATACCCAGATTCATACCCATATGTGCTATTCTGAGTTCAACGACATTATCGAAGGCATCGCCGACATGGATGCTGACGTGATTACTATCGAGACCTCGCGCTCTGACATGGAGCTGCTAGATGTCTTCGAGACTTTTAACTATCCAAACCAGATCGGGCCGGGCGTGTATGATATCCATTCGCCCAACATTCCTGACGAGGCGCAGATCATAGCGATGATGCGCAAGGCAGCCGCACGTATTCCGGCTGAGCGGCTTTGGGTGAACCCCGATTGTGGCCTCAAGACCCGACAGTGGAGCGAGGTAATCCCTGCACTCGCCAACATGGTTAGTGCTGCGCATGCGATGCGTGCCCGGGCGAGCTGATATGAGTAACATGACTAGGATCGCGCCGACCTTGCGACGTTGGCTGGCCGGGGAACGCATCGGACCTCTGCCGCCACCAGACTCGGCGGCACCCGCGCCGCTTCTGTCCTTCGAATTCTTTCCGCCAAAGACGGAGGTGCTGGAGCAGCAACTCTGGGCCTGCATTAAACGCTTGGCACCGCTCGCACCGCGTTTCGTTTCGGTTACATATGGTGCGGGCGGCAGTACACATGAGCGTACCCATGCCACGGTGTTGCGTTTGGCACGGGAGACCGATCTCGTGCCGGCCGCCCATCTGACCTGTGTCGGGGCCTCACGCGATGACGTTAACGCGGTCGCGCAGGGTTACTGGGAAGCCGGGGTGCGGCATATTGTGGCGCTGCGCGGGGATGCGCCGATCGGCACCGAGTATGCGCCGCATCCGGGAGGTTACGCCTACGCCAGCGACCTCGTCGCGGGGTTGCGGCAGATCGCTGATTTCGAGATTTCAGTGGCGGCCTATCCTGAGACTCATCCCTCAGCCTCAAGCTCTGAAGCCGACCTCGACAACCTAAAACGCAAGCTTGATTCCGGTGCCACCCGCGCCATCACGCAGTATTTCTTCGATACTTCGATCTATCTTCGCTTTCTGGAGCGATGCTTGGTGGCTGGCATCACGGCGCCGATCGTCCCCGGAATTATGCCCGTGTCGAATTATGAGCAAGCGGCTCGCTTCTCGGCTATATGCGGTACGAGCGTGCCAAGATGGCTGGGGCATCTGTTCGAGGGTACGGAGAACGACCCGGAGATCCGGCGTATCGTGGCTGCCATCGTCGCCGCGGAGCAGGTGCGCACGCTTCAAGCCAACGGGATAGACGAGTTCCATTTCTACACCCTCAATCGCCCTGAACTGACCTATGCGATTGCCCGTATTCTTGGTGTGCGGTCGAAGAATGATAGACGTGCAAACGGTAAGGAACGCAGTAATTTGTTAATGTGATCGGGCAGCATTGCGGAGCTTATTTCAATGATACATGCACTCCATGCACCCTAATCAGCAGCCGTAAGCTTGATCATCTCTCACTCATGCGATGGCCGGTGGGCCGCGCAACAAACAGGAGAACACTATGGAAGTCTTCCGCGCAGGCCATAAGCCATCATTAAAAGGGCCAACTGACTGGTTCACCGGTACCGTTCGCATCGACGCGCTCTTCAATCCCGCCGCCCCTGATCGGGTGCAGGGGGCAAGTGTCACTTTTGAGCCCGGTGCCCGAACCGCGTGGCATACGCATCCGCTCGGTCAGACCATCATCGTGACGGCGGGCGTCGGCCGCGCGCAGCGTTGGGGCGGCGTCGTCGAAGAAATTCGTCCCGGAGACGTCGTTTTCTTCGAACCTGGTGAAAAGCACTGGCACGGCGCGGGCCCAAATACGGCCATGACGCACATTGCGATCCAGGAAGTTAAGAACGGCAACGTCGTGGATTGGATGGAGCAGGTCTCCGATCAGCAGTACGGTGCCTGATTACATCGCCCTTCGGGAGACTCGGAAAGTAATTAAAGACAACGTTGTAGTAATTACGGGCGCATCGTCTGGCATCGGCGAAGCAACGGCTAGGCTGCTGACCTATGCGTTCCTGACCGGAAAGGCGGCTTGATGGCGCGGAGAAAGCCCACCGCCGGAGCACGCCCGGTGATGCGCACTGACCTGCTGCCCTCCAACATGACGGCGATGAAGGAAGCGCAGGTTCGCGCCGTCCTTGTGGCTTATCGGCGTGGTGCAGTCATGCTGGCGAGCGAGCAATGGCGGCTGTTCTTTGAAACGGGTCGTTTCAACAAACACCACGACAAGGATAAGACCACATTTGCGGCGGTGATCGGTGCGGCAAATCGCGTGCAGATGTGCCGGTATCAGGTCGTCG
>JAKAEC010000104.1 GCA_021818425.1 Pseudomonadota bacterium | reverse complement strand
AAACGCCCCTGGAGTTCGGGCAACAGGTCCGACGGCTTGGCCACATGGAAGGCGCCGGAGGCAATGAAGAGTATATAGTCCGTTTTCACCGGGCCGTATTTGGTGGAGACGGTGGTGCCCTCGATCAGAGGCAACAGATCGCGCTGCACGCCTTCACGCGAAACATCGCCGCCACGGAAACCGCCTTCGGTATGGGCGCAAATCTTGTCGATCTCGTCGAGGAATACGATGCCATTCTGCTCGGCATGAGCCAACGCGTCCTTGGTCAAAGCCTCGGTGTCGAGCAGCTTGTCCGCTTCCTCGCGCGCCAGGGCCTTTCGGGCATCGGGCACCAGCATTTTCTTCTTCTGCGTTGGGCGGCCGAACATGCCCTTCATCATTTCGCCGAAATTGATGGCACCGCCTTGAGGCATGTTTGGCAGATCGATCATACCGATAGGCATGCCCTGGGGCTCGGAGATCGCCACTTCAATCTCCTTGTCTTCCAGCTCGCCCGCGCGCAGCATGCGGCGGAATTTCACGCGGGTATCGGCGGACGCACCCTCGCCCACCAGAGCCGTAATGAGCCGTTCCTCAGCGTTGAGTTCGGCCTTGGCTTCCACGCCTTTACGGTTCTGCTCACGCAGCATAGTGATAGCGGCTTCCACTAGGTCACGCACGATGGATTCCACATCCCGTCCGACGTAGCCGACCTCAGTGAATTTGGTGGCTTCAACTTTCAGGAAGGGCGCCTGGGCCAGCTTGGCAAGGCGCCGCGCAATCTCTGTCTTGCCGCAACCTGTGGGGCCGATCATCAAGATGTTTTTCGGTACCACCTCGTCACGCAAATCCTCCGGCAATTGCTGTCGGCGCCAACGGTTACGAAGTGCTATGGCCACGGCGCGCTTGGCATCGTTCTGGCCGATGATAAAACGGTCGAGTTCGGAGACAATCTCGCGGGGAGAATAAACGGGAGTATCCATTAAATTGTTTCAACAACCAGGTTTTCGTTGGTGTAGATGCAGATGTCCGCGGCGATCTTCATCGAACGGCGGGCGATTTCCTCCGCCGTAAGATCCTCCACCGTCATAAGCGCTCGGGCGGCGGCAAGAGCGTAATTACCGCCTGAGCCGATGGCAATGACGCCGTCATTGGGCTCAAGCACATCGCCATTGCCGGTGATGGTGAAGCCGCGTTCCTTGTCGGCGACGATCAACATCGCCTCCAGCCGGCGCAAGTAGCGGTCTGTCCGCCAATCCTTTGCCAGTTCCACACAAGCGCGTTCCAACTGATGGGGAAAGCGCTCTAACTTTGCTTCGAGCCGTTCCAGAAGGGTGAAGGCGTCGGCCGTGGCCCCGGCAAAGCCGGCGATCACTTGGCCGTTGCCGACACGCCGCACCTTGCGCGCGTTGCCCTTTACAACGGTGTTGCCAAGCGATACCTGCCCATCCCCGGCCACGACAACTTGGCCATTGCGGCGAACGGACAAAATGGTGGTGCCATGCCAGCCCACCGGATCGTGCTGTTCAGTCATGGTACCAGACATGGCACCAGCCTTACCCTCGGGCAAGTGGCGCCCTGTCATCGTACTGGTACGCGGATGCATTGGGCAGCCCTGGCGCGCAGAGGTTATGCAATATATTACAATTCATGCGCTTCTCCCCCTTTGTTGTCAGGCAAAAAAATGTTAACGCGCGCGGATGGTGCCCCAACCGACTCAAAGAGCATGACCCCAATTGACGAGTCTGAAATTCTCCACGGCCTAGGCCAGCGGGTGAAGCTGCTGCGCGCCCGCCGGGGCATGACGCGCCGCGTTCTGGCTGGCGAGGCAGATGTATCTGAGCGGCATCTCGCCAATCTAGAGTCTGGCACCGGTAATGTGTCCATCCTGGTACTGGCGCAGGTGGCACAAGCACTGGATTGCGCACTCGCTGAGCTGCTTGGGGATGAGACAACATCTTCACCGGAATGGCTCTCCATCCGCCGGCTGCTGCATGGACGCAACGGTGCCGAGATCGAACGCGCCCTGCATGCCTTGAGCGATTTGTTCGGCGGCGTGAAAGCCAGTAATTTGGCCGCGCGCAACAAGCGCATTGCGTTCATTGGGCTGCGCGGAGCCGGCAAATCTACGCTGGGACAGATGGTTGCGACGCGGCTCGGCTTACCGTTTGTTGAGCTGCGCTCCGAGATTACACGCTTGGCTGGCTGTGCGCCATTCGAGATTCAGGCGCTGTACGGCTCCAACGCCTATCGCCGGTATGAACGCCAAGCGCTCGACGAAACCCTCCAAAGCTACCAATTCTGCGTCATCGCCACGGCGGGAGGGCTGGTGGGAGACAGCTCCACCTTCGACCGGCTGTTGGCCAACTGCCTGACCGTATGGCTACAGGCAACTCCAGAGGACCACTTCACTCGGGTGCTGGCCCAGGGCGATCTGCGCCAGTTGCCAGGCAACCGTAACGGAGTGGACGATATCCGCCTAACGTTGGAAAGCCGGGCTGGCTTCTATGCCAAGGCAGATTTGACGTTCAATACTAGCGGAAAAACGCTGGATGAGGCTTTCGCGGGGCTACTGAATCTGCTGCAAACGCGTGCATCTCTCGCCGAAATTGTGTAAAAGCGGCTTATTTGTCTTCTTTGACAATATTGACCGGGACTCGCAGCGCGGCTGATGCTGCGCCAAATGCCCGAATTCGATACAGTGCCGAAAATCTACCTCGCCGGGCCGGACATTTTCCTGCCAAGTGCCGCCGCGCACGCGCAGGCGAAATGCGCTCTCTGTGCAAAATTCGGACTGCATGGCACCGCGCCATTCAATCCTGATCTAGACTTTGCACTACCTGCGGAAACCCTTTGGCGCAAAATTTATGCAGATGATGTGACGATGATGCGTGCAAGCGACGCCGTTATCGCCAATCTTACCCCGTTCCGCGGCGCTTCGGCAGACGCTGGAACCTTGGTGGAGCTTGGCTGGTTTCTAGGTCGAGGCATGCCTGTATTCGGGTACTCCAACAACGCCGAGCCCTTTGCGGCGCGCGCTCGCCGGCAGGCAGCGCTGGACGATCCCGTGCCAGGGCTGGCTATTGAGGATTTTGGTCTCGCCGACAATCTGATGATTGAGGGAAGCCTTACTCTGCCGCTCTTTCTACCGTCGGATGGCGTCTCGCGGGGGTTCGACTCGCTCGAAGTTTTCAGCCGCTGCGTGGAGGCTGCGGCACGCTGGTTTATGGGCTCAGCCGGTAGCCCCCGCCATCGGTGAGCAGAATGCGGGAATTTTGCGGGTCTGCCTCAATCTTCTGGCGTAGGCGGTAGACGTGGGTTTCCAGCGTATGTGTGGTCACCGCTTGGTTGTAGCCCCACACCACTTCCAATAGCGTCTGGCGCGGCACGGCCTTAGCCGCGCGATAGAGATATTTAAGAATCGCAGCTTCCTTATCGGTCAGGCGGATTTTTGTCCCCTTGGCATCCAGAAGCTGCCGGGCGGAAGGGCGAAAATTATACGGGCCGATTTTGATCTCCGCA
>JAKAEC010000041.1 GCA_021818425.1 Pseudomonadota bacterium | reverse complement strand
TGCCTTCTCAAACCATGCCCGTGCGGCATCCTCGTCGGGGGAACATCTCGTTGAAGGCGCGCAGCGACAGGTTCATGATTTGTTCTGCATGTTGTGGCCCGCTTAGTCAATTCGAGAGTTCCGCTGGCTCTTATGGTCAACCAAGTGGCATAGTGACCAGCCAGAATACTCGGATCAATGTTCACACGCAGGCGCCGTGCTACATCCACACCGTCAACGTCGAAAGCGTGCTGGCAGGCGTGCAAATCTATGAGCCCTATATCAGCTTCATTGGCAGCTCACAGATCGGTGTGCGCCGCAGCATACCCGCTCCGGCCGCCCTTTCCACGGAAGCATCGGCCTATAGGGCAGGGCACGCCGCACTTAGCGCCGACCGCGATCTTGGACAGCCTAACTTTGGTGCCGTTGCCTTCCCCTATTGGTCTCCACGCACCGATACCGCGTTTGTCCGTGCAACTTGGCTATCCGCGCCCATCAGTGGCTGCAACGTGGGCATCTCCATAAATTACGCAGAAAACCAATGGATGGGCGCATTAACAGCCGGGTTCCGCACCACGCTGGCGGGCGCCCAGGATGGTCGTAACATCGCCATGTCAGCCTGGGGCAAGGCTTATGCCTACGGCGACGACGATAATGCCTATCTCGTCAGCCCAGCCATTTATGCCAACGCCATCCCACCTATCTATCAAGTTTGCCAAGTCACACACTACTCGGTTCCGACCACCAGTCCGCTGGCGCCATAAAGGGTGATCCAGGCCGCTGCGCCGTGCAACTCACTGAAGAATTACGATTGCATTTCCGATATCAGTTCTTTTTCCACCGCGCAGGCGGCCATCGCGCCTGGATTTTATCAATACTTCGGTGGCAACGGCGTTTATATGCTCTCAAATGGCACTAAAATTGATCCCGGCGTCCGCACAGACGAAACCCGGTTGCGCCTTATCCTCTCCAGCTGTCTTGCCCGACGCTGGCAGGCAGCGCTGAACGGCAAATATGACGTCACGGCCCATGGCGGTCCGCTCTATCGGCCATCGAACTCGGAATCGGCACCTAGTTCTAGAATGCGATGGCATCTGCATGACTCACTTCACGAATTCACCGCATGTCATCCGGCGCTGGAACCGCCCCGCTTACTCTTTTCCCCTGGCAAACGCGCTGTGTGTCACCTAAATCAGTTCGATGCCGCATGACGCGCCCTCCCAGACCCGCCCCGTCGACGCCCGCTTAAACGCGGCGCAGGATATTTGCTCCCGAAATGGCGCACAGCTCACCCCATTGCGGCGCGAGGTGTTAGCGTTGGTCCTGCAGGCACAAACACCCGTTACGGCCTATCAGCTCCTGGATCAGCTCAAATCTATCCGTAAATCTGCCGTGCCGCCCACCATCTACCGTTCTCTGGAGTTCCTTCTGGAAAACAAGCTAATCCACAGGATCGAGCGGCTAAACGCTTTTGTTCCTTGCGCCGAAGCGGATCACCACCACGCAGATGCTCAGTTCCTGATCTGCAAAAACTGTGATTCCGTCATCGAGATCGAAGATTGCGACGTGTCCGACGCGCTGGAGAAAGCCGCCGACCGGCACGGTTTCACCCTCAACCGCGCAGTGATCGAACTGGACGGCATCTGCGCTGTCTGTACGGCTAAACCGTCTTAAGCCGCGCCAGCAAATAAATCAGCGCCGATCCGGTGCCGGTAAAAAAGCCCACAGGCCAATTGGTCATATAAGTTAGGCCCAGCGCAACCCAGACCAATCCCAACGCTATCACCATGGCAAACAACAGCCCTGTCTCCAGTCGTTTGCAAAAACGCGACGCGGTGGCGCCCGGCCCCAACATCAAGCTGAACACTAAGAGCGCGCCCGTTACCGGCACTGCAAACCCCGCAGCCAGCGCTAGCAACGCCAGAAACGCCAACTCAGCCAGCCGGGGCTGTCCGCCTTGTACCCGCATTAGGTCCGGTGCCATCGCCGAAAGCACCAGCGGCCGAAGCCCTAGCCATAGTAAAATGGGCAGGCATAGCCCGCTTAGCCCCAACACCGGCAGATCTTCTGGTCCCAGTGCAAACACCTGCCCGAACAACAACCCATACACCGAGCCGGCATAGTGGCCCGAAAGCGAGAGACAAAGCGCCCCCAACGCCAAAAATCCGGCCAATAGCAGGCCCGTGGCGCTGTCGCGCCGCGCGGAGCGTTGCACGAGCGTCAACAACGCCGCCCCTCCCAGCGCAAACCCCGCCAGCCCCGCGGGAAGCGAAAACCCAAACAGTGATGAAGCGGCCGCACCCGGAAACGCGGCCATGGGCAAAGCATGTGCGGCAAAAGCTGCACGGCGCAGCACCACAACATATCCAACTGCCCCCGCCGCTAGCGCTACCAGGCTCGCCGCCAGCCAGATCTCCACCAGATAGCTCATGTCCGCCGCCCCAGTGCAGCCAATGTATAGAAAAGCAGCAATAGCGCCACGATGAAAAAACTCGCAGGCCAAGTGCGTCCCGGCGTCCAACCGTAAGAGGCATATGCCAGCCCAACCCCTCCCCAGCAGGCCGCTAACCCCAGCGCCACGGCAAGCAATGCCGCCATCAGCGCCCCCCGCGCTAGGCGAAGTGCCGCGGCTGCCGGGGCAATCAGTAGGGAAGTTGCCAAAATTGCGCCAACCGTCATCGCCGCCAAGGTCACCCCCAGCGCCATCAGCAGCAGAAACACTACCTCCAGTAACCGAACCGGAACGCCGGACACCAACGCCATCTCGCGGTCCAGCGACGCCAATAACAACGGTCGGGCGATGACTACTAATGTCAGCAAACACAAACCCGCCAACCCGCACGCCCAAAGCGCCGTGCCAGGCGGAGCGGAGAACATCTCCCCGAACATTACCGCCTGCGCCGCACCATTAGCGCCGTGGCCAGTGAGACAGAAATGCAGTAGCAGCGCCGTCACCCCCAACCCGGCACTGAGCATAATGCCTGCCGCCTCGTCCCGGGCGGCAACCCGGCGCGATTGCAGCAGCTCAAGCACTCCCACCCCCGCCGCGCCGCTAAGCAAAAACCCCAGCAGCGGCGAAACTCCCAACAGCAGCCCTCCTGCCCCGCCAGAGCTGCTTACATCTGCAAGCGCATGGCCCGCGAAGGCTTGGCCTCGCAGCACGGTAAACAGCCCCAGAGTTCCGCAAATGATAGCCGCCGCACCGCTAAGCACCAGCGCCACCTGTACTGGCCCGCTCTGAAAAAACGCCAGCACGTCAGGGAATGGCACTGACATGTACCGGGTCATGGTCATGTTCGCGGCCGTTGCCACCAGCCACCACTAAAATCCGCCCGTGCACACGAATGACATCGATATGATAGCCGTAGAGCCGGGAGAGCACTTCCGTACGCACTACGTCCTGTACCGTCCCGCACAAAGCCTTACCATCTGCGAGGTAGAGAATCCGGTCCATTGCCGGCAGCAGATTAATGTCATGAGCGGAGAGCAGCACACTCACCTTACGTGTCGCGCAAAGCCGCTTTAACAAGGCCACGATTTCGGAGGCCGCTTTGATGTCGAGATTTGCCAGCGGCTCGTCCAGTAGCAACAAATCCGGCGACCTCACCAGCGCATACGCAATGAGCACGCGTTGTTGCTGCCCACCGGAAAGCTGCCCCACACGCTGATTAGCGAACCCCTCTGCCTCGGCGGCGTGCAGCGCCGCATCCACGTCCTGCGTTCGCGAGCGAGAAGGCAACGCTAAACCAAACCTGTGCCCGTCCAGCCCCAGCGCCACAAAATCCCGTGCCCGCACGGGCATGTCCGGCTCAAGTTGAAGCTTCTGCGGCACATAACCGATGCGTCCGCCCACCCGGATGGCTCCTTGCGATGGCAGCAGCCCCAGAATCGCGCGCAGGAGAGTGGTCTTACCGGCGCCATTAGCGCCGATTAGCCCGCAAAAGACTCCTCGCGGCAGTTCGAACCCGATCTGCCGTAGCACTTCGCGCCCACCTTGCGTCACAGAAAGGCCCGAAACCTCAAGGGCAGCATTCATCTGGATTGGGCGTCCAGGGCACGTTCGAGGTCATTCGTGACGTTCAACATCCAAGCCTGGTAAGACTTGGCGCTAGTTGGCATTAGTTCGTAAACTGGGAGAATCCGCACACTATGCGCCCTGGCAAGTGCCAGCAGCGCCTTGGTCAGCGGGTCCGTCACTTGCGCATTATACACGAATACGCCCACCTTCCGGTTCTTTAACAAATTTTCTTCTACTGCCTCATCCTGCGGCGAGGGGTCAGTGTCGTTCATTACGGAAAGCTCGAAGGAGGGCGGTGTCATGATCTTCATTCCTGCTTCTTGCAGCAGATAATCTGCTACCGGCTCCGTTACCGCAACCGCGGCCCCTGCATAATCACGCTTCACTTCGGCGATTTTGTTTTTCCACGCCACCAATGACGCGTCGAATCGTTGGAGATTGGCCTGATATTCGGCTTTATGGGCAGGGTCCTTCGCCTCAAAAAAAGCCGCCGCCGCAGCCGCCACGGCAGGCATCGTGTCGGTGCGGTACCACAAATGCGGGTTCGGCGTGCAATCGGGCAGGTTCAGCAGGACCTGGGCACTTAGCACCTTGGCCTTTGTGCCCTGCAGTAGCCGGCTAGCCCAGGCATCATAACCTAACCCATTTTCCACCACTAAATTGGCAGTCCGGAGACTTTCCGCCACATTTGGCGTCACCTCGAACTCATGAGGATCCGTGTTGGGGTTGGACTGGATGGCGGTCACCTTCACATAAGGCCCTCCGATCTGCTTCAGAACATTGGCATATTGGCTTTCTAGCCCTACGGCCCGCAACCTGCTTTGGGCCATCGCAAAATGGCCCGCCAGGGCCAGCGCGACGCCCATCCCCAAACGGCGAACCATCATTTTCAGCACCCCAAAATGTTAACAAAACTGATATAATATATCATCCGTTGCGTCCAGGGTCACTCAATTACAAAAAGCGGCGCCTATTGATGCCTCCCATAGCTACCCCTTGCGCGCCCTCACTGCTCCATGAACAAGCAAAGCCAAGTCATACCGGCAAAACCTTCCTCGTATATGCCTCGATAACGCTCAATATTTTGCAGCTTTAGTTTGCGTATTCCGAGATTGCGCTGAGATTTTAATCCGGTAATGTCACCCAATCCGCATCCTGGCAGGCGAGCCGGGATAGGCTTTTCAGCATCGGGAGACTACATGAAAAAACTCTTTGCGCCTGCTCTTGCCGTGGCCTGCATGCTCGGCACGGCGATGCCTACGGCCGCTTCGGCCAGACCCTTCACGCAAATTACATTCGGCGTGGACGCCACCTACCCACCCTTTGAGTCGCTGTCGCCCTCCGGCGCCTTCCAGGGCTTTGACATTGACCTCGGCAAAGCCATCTGCGCCGAGCTCAAGGTCAAATGCGTGTTTGTCAACCAATCTTTCGATGGCATCATACCGGCTCTACAAGCGCGCAAGTTCGATGCGATTCTTTCCTCGATGACAGTCACCCCGGAGCGCGCCAAGCAGATCGACTTTTCCTCCGAGATGTATGACGAGCCGACCAGCCTGATCGTGAAAAAGGGCTCCGGCTTGGTGCCCTCCGCCGCCAGCCTGAAAGGCAAGACCGTGGGAGTAGAAGCTGGCACCATTCAGGAAACCTACGCCAAAACCTATTGGCAGCCGAAAGGCGTAAACGTGGTATCCTACCAAGGCCAAGATCAGGTTTATGCCGATCTACTCTCCGGTCGGCTGAACGCGTCCCTACAGGATTCGGTTGAAGCCGATTATGGATTCTTGAAAACCCCTAAGGGCGCTGACTATCAGATTGGTGGCAACGTCACATACGATCCGAAAGATGTGCTGGGCTCATACATCGCCATCGGCGTACGCAAGAACGAGCCTGAGCTACTGAAAAAGATCGACTGGGCAATCAAGGAAATCCACGCGAACGGCACCTACGACAAACTACAGGCGAAATATTTCAACTTCAGCATCTATAACGCTCAAGCCGCCAAGCAAGCTCCTTGATCATTTGACCATCCCGCCCCTGCGTTCCCCGCCGGGGCGGGCTTTCGCTACAGGCAGTCTGCATGTTCAATCTCGGCGGTTACGGCCCGCACATCTTAGCAGGTGCGGCCACGACGGTGGAGCTCTCCCTTCTCTCGCTCGCCGTCTCCTTCATTCTTGGGCTCATTGGTGCTTCGGCAAAACTCTCTAAAAACCGCGCCGCACGCTTTGCTGCCACCGTCTACACCACCCTCATCCGCGGTGTACCGGATCTGGTGCTTATGCTGTTGATCTTCTACTCTCTGCAGATCTGGATCAATGACATCACCGATTGGCTGAACAGCCTCCAGAACAGCTTCGATTTTGAGTTCACGCTCGACCCCTTCACTAGCGGTGTCGTCACGCTGGGTTTCATCTATGGCGCCTATTTTACCGAAACCTTCCGCGGCGCCTTTCTGGCAGTGCCCAAAGGCCAATTGGAAGCCGGACGCGCCCTTGGCATGCGTCCCTCTCTGGTATTCCGCCGCATCCTGTTTCCACAAATGATGCGCTATGCCCTACCCGGGCTTGGCAATAACTGGCAGGTGATACTGAAAGCCACAGCCTTGGTCTCGATCATTGGGCTGTCCGATGTCGTGTTTGCGGCCCAGCAGGCGGGCGAGGCCACCCTCAATACCTTCTTCTACCTCTGCATAGCCGGCGCGGTCTACCTTGTACTCACCGTCATCTCCAATGGCGTGCTGCTTCTGCTCGAGCGCAAATATATGATCGGTGTGCGTAAGGCGGTGTTATGATTTATATTTTGCAAAATTACTGGCGCGCGCTGCTTTATTCAGACGGCTACCATATGACCGGCATCGCGATGACGCTATGGCTACTCGTGGTCTCCTGCGCGATTGGCTTCTGCCTCGCATTGCCTCTGGCCATCGCCCGCAATTCAGAGAATCCGTTCATATGGGGACCAGTCTGGCTCTATGGCTTCATCTTCCGCGGCACGCCCCTCTACGTGCAGTTGCTGCTCATCTATACCGGCGTATATGGGCTACATTTCGTACACAACACACCGGTCCTGGCGGGTTTTTTCCGCTCCGCAATCAATTGTACCCTGTTTTCCTTCGCACTGAACACAGGTGCCTACACCACGGAGATCTTCTATGGCGCCATCCGCGACACTTCCCACGGCGAGGTGGAAGCCGGACGGGCCTTTGGCATGTCGCGCTTCACGCTCTACCGCCGCGTAATCATCCCCTCCGCTCTACGCCGCGCCTTGCCGATGTACAGTAATGAAGTAATCCTGATGCTGCACGCCACCACGCTGGCCTTCACTGCTACCGTGCCAGACATTCTGAAGGTCGCCAATGATGCCTATACTGCCACCTACGCTCCCTTTGACGCCTTCGGCCTAGCCGCTTTAATTTATCTCTGCATTTCCTTCAGCCTCATCTTGTTGTTTCGTAAGGCCGAGCGGCATTTTCTCGCCCACCTAGCCAGCTGAGCTAGAGCGGCAAGGCATGAGCAGGCAGAAAAACATCCCAAGCGGGCCTGCTTCTAGAGCCTAACAACATAAATCGGTTTGCACCCGAATTATTGATATAGAACGCAATTCATACGTCTGGCTGCTCTTCGCGAAGTGCGTCAACTAGATGCCGCACGTTGTCGGGCGTTTACACAATCGCCTTTCTGCAGCATCAGATGCGGCTACGCTTGGCTTGTAAGCAACCCGACTCATAAAAAAACCGGCCCAGAGGCTTCCCTCGGGGCCGGCTTTTTAAACTCAATATCAACCTTGTCGGTCAACCGCGCATAGCCTTAGGCAGTGCGACAATCGCATGGTCGATCAGGCCAGAATCCGTGTCATTGCTCACGGTGTCGCGCAGAATTGCAGCAGAGGCCGCAGTTGCGATGTCAATGGCGGCGACGCGCACTTCTTTCACAGCGGCGGCCTCAGCGGCTTGGATACGATCCATCGCTAAGCGTTCGCGGCGCTTTGCTGTGGCTTCGGCTTCGGCGGCCAGCTCCGCTGCCAAGCGTTGCGCCTCGGCATGGGCGGTCGCTAGAATCCGCTGTGCATCCTCAATGGCCTGGGCCTGCTTTTGTTTAGCAGCAGCAAGAATAGCCTCCGCCTCGGCTTTTAGTTGCGCTGCTTCGTCCAGAGCCGCCTGCACCGCTTTTGTTCGCGCATCCAGCATGCCGCCTGCGGCACTCAGCACTCGTCGCCCAGCGATCGTCGCGAAGATGACGACAGCAACGAAAACCCAGAACGTACCATGCGCCCAGAACTGCGATGTAAAGGCTTCATATTCCATCGCTTATGCCGCCTTTCGCATAGCCAGCGCGTCATCCACACGCCGTATTAGCTCGTCATGCGCTGGCGCAGAGCCGGTGAGCTTGACAAGCATACTTCCAGCCGCCTCGGCGGCAACCGGCTTGATCGCCGCCATGGCGGCATTACGAGCAGCGTTAATGCGCACCTCGGCTTCGGCCAGCTTGGCATCGAGTGCGGCATTCAGTGTCGCCGCCTTGGCGGTGGCCTCGGCCTTGGCATCCGCAACCGCCTTCGCCACCTCAGCCTGCGCGTTGGCACGTGCGCTGGCAAGGGTTGCCGTCAAAAGCGCCACCGCCCGATCTGCTTCCTGCTTGGCAGCACGCGCCGCCGCCAAGTCGCGGGCGATCACCGCGGCACGGTTTTCCAGAACCTTGCCCATTTGCGGCAAGCCCCAGCGTGAGAGCAGGAGGTAGAGCACCACCACGATGACCGCCATCCAAAACACCTGGTCAAGGGTGAGCGGATTGGAGAAATCCATCTGCGGCATCTCGCCATCAGCGAACGCGGCAGACGGCGCCAGCGCCAGCAACAGGGCGATGCTGAGCTGGCGCATGTTAAGCGGCGAACAGAATGACCAGCGCGATGACCAGCGCATACAGCGCCACGGCTTCCGTCAGCGCAAAGCCGAGCAGAACATCGCGGAACATGGCATCGCGCGCAGCCGGGTTACGGCCGACGGAGGACACGAAAGAGCCGAACAGATTGCCGATACCCACGCCAGCACCAGCAACACCGATGGTGGCAAGACCTGCGCCAATATCTTTAGCGAGTAGAGCGGCAGACTGAGGATCCATGTAAGTTTTCCTTTCCGAAAGTGGCTTTTAAAAGGTCGGTGTCAGTGCATATGCCCAGGATCGTGCCTAGTGCATATGCACCGCATCATGCAGATACAGGCAGGTAAGAATAGCGAACACATAGGCTTGCAGCAGTGCCACCAGTAGCTCCAGCGCCGCCAGAGCCACATTTAGCCCCAGCGGAATGATGGAGGCGACAGCGCCGAACACCCCGAACCCGGCGGTGAGTATCAGCATGAAACCTGCGAACACCTCCCACATCACATGTCCGGCGGTCATGTTGGCGAACAAACGGACCGAAAGGGACACGGGGCGTGAGAGATAGGAAATGATTTCGATCGGCACGAGCAGAGGCAAAAGCCAAACCGGCACGCCCGCGGGAACGAAGAATTTCAGGAACCCAAACCCGTGGACATAAAAGCCGACAGCGGTCGAGAACAAGAATACGAACAGCGCCAGCGCCAACGTCACTGCGATATGCGAGGTGAAAGCGAAGAAATACGGGAACAACCCAATGAGGTTGCCTAGCAAGATGAAACTAAAAATGGTGAAGACCAGCGGGAAGAAGCGCTTGCCCTCCTCGCCGATAGTGTCCACGCACATATTGTGTACAAACTCGTACAGCACCTCGACTAGCGCCTGCACCCGCCCCGGCACCAGGGCGCGCGCCTTAAGGCCAAATGCGAACAACGCGACGATGATAACGGCCGCAGCCAGCATGGCTTCGTTCGAGTTAGTGAAGTTTACGGCGCGGCCAATAGGCCCAAGACCAGTGGTCAGGCTGAATTGTCCCAGCGCGTCGATCGTTGGTGCCGCCATATATAACTACCCTGCCTGAAGCCGCCTTGTTCCGCCGCTTGCGCGGCGCCTTGTCACTCTTAGCGTTCAGCCCGCAGCAAATTGCGCAAGCCGGCTGCCAACCCCACTGGCACCATGAGAATCATCAACCAAGGTCTGGTGTGAAACAGCCTGTCTAGCCCCCACCCGATAACCACGGCGATGACCATCGCGGCCACCATCTCGACCCCCAGCCGCATCGCCAGCTCAACGGCGCGTTGCGCCGAGCGAGCATCGCTCTTGCCCGGTTTCTTGCGCGGGGAAGTGCTGACCGCGTCTTCCGCCGCCTGCAACCGCTCCTCAAACGCCGTCTTCTCTGGGCCTTCGCTCATGCCTCTGCCTTCCTTGCGGAAATCCGCCTGGAGGTTCCGGCGGTTGCTATCCTTAGCCCCTAGTACTGTCAAGAATGAATGCGCGTTATAGTGCATACGCGGCTGGCGTGCCAAAATCAGACATAAGGGGCAGTTGACGCGGTTACGGAGGGTTCGTCACTTATTCACGAGTCGTTTTAAAATTGAGGACTCGCTGTGCCTGTGGAAATGCTGCGCGAATTGCCGCTGGACCAAATTCTGCTCGGTGACGCCGGGACCATGTTACGCATGCTGCCCGACGCGTCGATCAACTGCGTGTTCGCCGACCCGCCCTATAATCTTCAACTCCGGGGGGAGCTGCGCCGACCAGACGACAGCCTGGTGGATGGCGTCGATGACGATTGGGATAAATTCGATGATTTCGCCACCTACGATGCCTTCACGCGGGACTGGCTTTCGGAATGCCGGCGGATCTTGAACAAGGATGGTACGATATGGGTTATCGGTTCTTACCATAACATTTTCCGCATCGGGGCCATGATGCAGGATCTGGGCTTCTGGATCCTGAACGACGTGATCTGGCGCAAGAGCAACCCGATGCCAAATTTTCGGGGGCGGCGCTTCACCAACGCGCATGAAACGATGATCTGGGCGGCCAAGAGCAAACAAAGCCGCTATAAGTTCAACTACCAATCCATGAAGGCGTTGAACGACGATTTGCAGATGCGCTCGGACTGGACCCTTCCGCTCTGCACCGGGGCCGAGCGTCTTAAGAACACGCACGGGCTAAAGCTTCACCCGACCCAGAAGCCCGAGGCCCTGCTGCATCGCGTCATAATGGCTTCAACCAGCCCGGGCGACATCATCGTCGACCCGTTCCTGGGCTCGGGCACCACGGCGGCGGTAGCGAAGCGGCTGCATCGGCACTTCATCGGCATCGAGCGCCACCCTGCTTATGTGGAAGCCGCCTGGGGCCGCCTAGCGGCGGAAGAACGTGCGCCGCGCACCGCCGTGGTGGCTCCACCTTCCGGTCGCGAAGCGCCGCGAATCGCATTTGGCAGCTTCGTGGAGCGCGGCATTATCCGCCCCGGCACTCAAGTTACGGATAAGCAGCGTCGCTTCGCCGCCGAGGTCACAGCAGATGGTGGACTGGTCAGCGGCGGCCATCGCGGCTCCATCCACCAAGTGGGAGCTTCAGTGCAGAACGCGCCAAGCTGCAATGGCTGGACCTTCTGGCATTTCGAGCTCAATGGCCGGTTGGTGCCGCTCGATACACTCAGAAAGGACGGCCAGGAAGGCTGAGAGCCGCTTTCACCGCACCACCTTGCCAGATTCGCCAATGAGCTTCTGCGCCAATAGCACCGGAATGGCGGTGAACAGGATAATGGCAAACACCACCACATTTACCTCCGGTAATTGTTGGCCCAAACGGATGGCGCCGAAAATCCAGAGCGGCAATGTGTTCTGGGCGCCTGCGGTGAAGGTGGTTACGATCACCTCGTCGAACGAAAGCGCGAAGGCCAGCAGCGCTCCCGCCCCGATGGCGCTGGCCATCATCGGCAACTGAATGAGACGGAAGGTGCGAAATGCATCTGCGCCCAAATCCGCCGAGGCGTCGGTGAGAGAGTGCGACATGCGCCGCAGCCGCGCTACCACGTTGTTATAAACGATCACCACGCAGAAGGTCGCGTGCCCAGCCACTATAGTCCAGTATGACAAATTGATCCCCCAAAAGGCAAAATAAGCCGCCAGGGCCATGCCAGTGAGAATACCGGGTAGGGCAATAGGTAGCACGGCGATGAAGCTCACCACCTCTTTCGCACCACTTTGCATCCTAGCCACCGCCATGGCAGCCAAAGTTCCCAGGATCATCGCTGTGACCGTTGCCACAGAAGCCACCTCCAGCGAAAGAAGCAAAGCTTGGCGCACTGCTTGGTCGGCCCAGGTGTCCGCGAACCAGTGCAGGGTAAAGGCAGCGATGGGCCAAGCCGGAATCGGCGCCGTCGAAAACGCGTAGAGCACGATAACGATAATCGGAATAAACAAGAATGAGAAAACAACAGCCACCGCAGCCCAGATAATCGCATCAGAGCGCATCAAACGCTCCCAGCTTGCGCGCAATCAGCAGGAAAACCGCCATCACTCCTAAGGGTAGAACCGCATAGGCCGCCGCAAAGGGGATATTGTTGGTCACTCCCACATTTGAATAAACCACGTTGCCGATAAAATCCGACCCACGCCCACCCACCAGCATGGGTGTGACGTAATCGCCCAGCGTGAGGGAGAAGGTGAAGATGGCCCCCGCCACCATGCCGGGCACCGCCATTGGCAGCATCACGCGGCAGAAGGTGGTAAAACCACGGGCGCCCAAATCCGCCGAGGCTTCCAGTAAGCTTGGGGGAATCCGCTCCACGCTCGCCGCCACAGGCAGAATCATGAAGGGAAGCCACAGATAGGAAAACACGATCCACATGGCCCAATTGCTGTAGCCGATATGTGCCCTCGGTAGGCCAATCTCTATCAGCGTCCAATTCAGCAGGCCGTTATGGGAGAGAATCACCCTCCACGCATAAACCCGCGCCAGATAGCTCGACCAGAGCGGCACCATCACCCCCGCCATCATCGCCGCGCTCAAACGCGGGCTGGCGAGGCGGATCATTGCGTAGGCCACTGGCCAAGCAAGGATGACATCCGTGATGGTAACCGCTGCGGCGATACTGATGGTGCGCAGGGCAATACGAATATAGACTTGGCCAGAAACAAGCTGCTGGAAATTGGTGAGGGAGAAACCTGGGATCAGGTTGCCACTGAGATCGTCGACCGTCCAAAACGATGTGATAAGCAACGCCCCGATGGCCGCGAGATACAGGGCCGCGAACCAAATTGCCGGCAAACCGAGCAGCGCGGCGCTGGCTGCCCCCGGCCGCCGCCAGCCAAACGCGGAGAGGGATTTCGACAGACTCATTGCCGCCGCCCCAGATTGCGCACCGGGGCTGGGCTCCTCTGCTGATGAAGAGTGGTTATCCCTTGATGAATTGCCATTCGCGCTGCCACGCGGAATAGTCCAGGCAATCATGTTGGCCGTCGCCACAATCGGTGCGCGGAGTTTTCCAGAACTTGATTTGGTCGAAATAGGAAGCTGGTGCATTAGCATGGTACTGCGCGCAGGCTCCAGGCTGCTGGGCGTCCATCTCCTTGCAGGCCAGGGTGTTGGCCGGGGTTTCGCCGAAATAAATCGCCTGCTCCGCCTGCACCTTAGGTGTGGTCACCCAGTTGATCCATTCATACGCGCAGTTGGGGTGCGGGGCCTTTGCGGAGATCATCCAGCTATCGGCCCAGCCGGTGGCGCCCTCCTGTGGAATGGTATCGGCAACCGGCACTTTGGCGGCTTGCAAGGTGTTGGTCTGGTAGGGCCAGGCTGCGCCCACCACGGCGTCGCCCGAGGTGAAGAGTTGAATCTCATCCGAAGCAAGGGCCCAGTATTTTTTGATAAGCTTGGACTGCGCCTTGAGCAGCTTCACCACCGCATCCATCTGCGCCTGGTTCAGCTCATACGGATCGGTGATGCCAAGCGAAGGCTCTCTCTTCGAAAGATATAAGGCTGCGTCCGCGATCTGGATCGGGTTGTCTGGCACCGTGATCTTGCCCTTATACTTCGGGTTATAAATCACCGACCAGGAGGTAGGGGCCGTGGGAAAAACCTCGGTGTTGTAGAGTAGCGTATTCGGCCCCCACTCGTACGACACGCCGTAATGTATGCCCTTCACGGTGTTAAACGGCGGGTTCTTGAGCTGTGGAATGAAGCTCTTCCAGGCCGGGATCAGCGCCATGTTGATGGGCTGTACATCATGTCCATATATTAGCCGCAACGTGGCATCGCCGGAGGCAGAGACGACGTCGTACTGATCACCGCCGCCCGAGCGCATCAGCGCCACCATTTCGTCCGACGACCCGGCATATTTGACGTGGACCATACAACCGGTGGAAGCTTCGAAAGGTTTTACCCAAGCGTCCTGGGCGTAGCCCTCCCAAGCCACCACATTCAGCACACCTTCGCCCTGCCCAATGGCTTGCAAGGGCTCGGCCGCCGCAGCACCCTGCGCGAATGGTAAGGACGCAGACAAGTATAAAGCCAGTTTCGCCAGTTTGCGCTTCAAACCGTCCTTCATCACTGCTCTCCCTTGTTATCTGAGTTTCCGATGGTTACTGCAGCCGCGCGTGGCCAAGCCACCGTTACCGCGTCTCCTACGACGAAGCGCAAGGCGCCCTGCACGGGCACGATGTTCGCCTCCATCACCTGGAGCGTGCCGCCATCCTCGAGCGCCACGACGGTGCGCGTGACCGCACCGAAATAAATAGCCTCACGCACCATGCCGTGCCGCTTCTCGAACCCTTCCGGCACCGCATGCGCGCGCGGCACAAGATGCAGCTTTTCCGGGCGTAGTAACGTATCACCGAGAATGTTCGAGGAACCGAGAAAATTTGCCACGAAAGCGCTCGCCGGGCGCTCATAAAGCTCGATCGGGGTGCCAACCTGCTCGATCTTGCCATGGTTAAACACGGCGATGCGGTCACTCATTGAGAGCGCCTCATCCTGGTCGTGCGTGACGTAAATGAAAGTAATTCCGGTCTCGAACTGCAGGTGTTTGAGCTCCTGCTGCATCTGGTGGCGGAGTTTCAAGTCCAACGCACCCAGAGGCTCGTCCAGCAGCAATACGCGGGGGCGGTTGACCATGGCGCGGGCCAGCGCCACGCGTTGGCGCTGGCCGCCGGAGAGCTGAGTGGGCTTGCGGACGGCGAAGTCCTCCAATTGTACCGCTGCAAGTGCCCTCCTGGCCGCTTCATGCGCCTTAACCCTGGGCATTTTCTTGGCCCGCAGGCCGTAGGCAACGTTTTCCATCAGCGTAAGATGGGGGAAGAGCGCATAATCTTGAAACACAGTGTTCACTGCGCGCTCAAACGGCGGCAGCGCTGCGACGTCCTGGCCATCCAAGAAAATCCGCCCGGCATCAGGCCGTTCGAAGCCGGCGATGAGGCGCAAAGTCGTCGTCTTGCCCGAGCCGGAGGGGCCCAGCAGCGTGAAGAACTCGCCAGCACGCACCGTAAGCTCCACCCGAGCGAGCGCGACGGTCCCCCCGTAGCTTTTGGCCACACCTTCAAGCTGGACAATTGGAGCTTGCATCGTTCCATCCATGACGTGCAGCCTCTCACAGCCTCGGCTCTGTGCTATTGACTGCCGAACACAGCCTCCGCTCGCTGTATTCGCGGGTCAACCAGATTTTGACACGCTCTGGCATATTGCCCTGAGACGTTTATTCAGTGAGGAGTGCCATGCCCGATCATCTGAAATTTTATATCAATGGCGCGTGGGTTGACCCCGTGGTGCCCAACCGCATCCCAGTTATCAACCCAGCTACGGAAGAAGCTTTTACCGAAATTTCCGGCGGCGGCGAGGCGGACGTGAACAAGGCCGTGGCCGCAGCCAAGGCGGCGTTCAAGAGCTATTCCAGCTTCTCAAGAAAGGCGCGGGTGGAACTGCTGGGAAGTTGTCTGGCTGAATATAATAAGCGCTCTGACGACATCGCCTGGGCGTGCGCGCGGGAGATGGGCGCGCCGCTCACCTTCGCCAAAGAAGCGCAGGTTTGGGTAGGTCAACAGCATTTCATGGCAACGATCGAAAAACTCAAAACCTTTGAATTTTCTGAGAAGCGCGGCACAACCATGGTTGTAAAGGAACCTATTGGCGTTTGCGGGCTCATCACCCCCTGGAACTGGCCACTGAACCAAATTGTGTGCAAGGTCGCGCCGGCGCTTTCGGCGGGTTGTACCATGGTGCTTAAACCTTCCGAAATCGCGCCGATCAACGCGCTGATTTTCGCCGAAGCGATGCACGCTGCGGGCGTGCCAGCAGGCGTGTTCAATTTGGTAAATGGCACCGGGCCAGACGTAGGCCAAGTTCTGGCCGGGCACAAGGATGTGGATATGATGAGCTTCACCGGCTCCACGCGTGCCGGCATTATCGTGGCGCGCGAGGCAGCGGCTACGGTAAAGCGCGTCGCTCAAGAACTCGGCGGAAAATCCGCAAACATCTTGCTGGATGATGTGGATTTGGAGAACGCTGTACGCAAGGGCGTCGGTGCTTGCTTCATCAATACAGGGCAAAGCTGCGATGCGGCGACGCGCATGCTTGTACCCGCCGCCCTGCACGATAGGGCTGTGGAAATTGCGGTCGACGAGGCCAGCAAGCAGACCCCCGGCAATCCGTTCGAGGAGGGCACGGTGCTAGGCCCGCTGGTTAGCGAGATGCAATGGGAGAAAGTGCAGCGGCTCATCAAGACCGGCATTGACGAGGGTGCTACCTTGGCGTGCGGCGGGCTCGGTCGGCCAGAGGGGCTGAATAAAGGCTATTACGCCCGTCCGACCGTATTCGCAAATGTGAAGCCAGGCATGACCATCGAGAAGGAGGAGATTTTCGGGCCCGTGCTTTCGATTCTGCCATATGACACACTGGAAGAGGCTATTGAGATCGCGAATGACACCGTTTACGGCTTGGCTGCCTATGTTCAGGGCACAGACGTGGAGAAAGTGCGTGAAGTAGCGGCACAGATGCGGGCCGGCTCGGTGTATCTGAACTACCCAGACATGGATTTCTACTCGTCTTTTGGCGGCTACAAACAGTCTGGTAACGGACGAGAATATGCGGACTTTGCGTTGCACGACTTCTTAGAAATTAAAAGCATCGTTGGGTACGGCAGGTAAGCCACTTTCAATCGTGCAAAGCGGAGTATGGATCTATTACATCGATACTCTGCTTTGTATCGAAGATGCACTTATCATTGCTCTTTAGACGATTATGTAATTTTTATTTCGATATGACACATCCAAGGCTTCAGAAGTTAATATAATCATATCTCTGCCTTATTGGACTCATCTAAAGTACTTTCTATTTAAGCATATTGCTTAAAAGCCTTAAGGTAAAACCGTGGAGCACTATCAGGTTGACGTAGAAAGCACCAAATTTGGTGTTTTGGACTGACCTGACATCCGGGTCCCGCTACGCAATTCCACACCGAAGTAGGGATTGGTTGATCTCGGGTCGGCGGTGGAACCCCTCCCACCGGATCGGGCGCTGAACACCCTTCGCTCGCGGAATTGGCGCACCAACTCGGCGCGGACTGACGCCTTCGACTGGAACACGGAACCGATAGACAGCGCATGGCGTTGCCTGATGTTCCGCGCCGCATTGACATCGGCATGCATGGTTGAGCCGCACCAGAGGCATCGGAACGTGCTCTGTGATGGGCGATTTTTCTTGTCCACATAACCGCAGCACGAACAGGTCTGCGACGTGTAGGCCG
>JAKAEC010000040.1 GCA_021818425.1 Pseudomonadota bacterium | reverse complement strand
AAATGGCGGCCGTCACGGTTAAGCTCGCCTGATAAGGGCGGGCTACCGACCTCAACCGCGATTTGGACGGTAAGCAGGTTAAAATCGATCTCCATTTGTCTCTTTTCTCGAGAAATATAATGATGCCCAACATTTGGAGCAGTGCCGTTCGTCAGTTGGATCGCGTTGCTTTGATGAGCGTCATTTGTGTTACGTTTAGATAGGCAAGAAAATCGTTCGTTCCGCAAAGAGCAGACCGGATCGTGAGATGCGTACCTAAGTTTTTTGCGCCCTCGTGCGTCTCCATATCCCTTAAAAATAGGTGGTGGCTTGCGGGACAGGATTGGCATGATTTTTAACTATGTGATTATATTTATTAAAATGAACATATTAGCGGACACCTCCTCCGCCATCATGTCTCGTAAAAAACATTGGAAAAGAGGTGTTTGCACACCGAAAAAGCCTGGTTGTTTTGATTTCAACTGCAGGTGTCGTTAGGGCCAGCCTGCCAGAACTTGCACCAGGCATGCGGGCTGATGACGCCGCCGATCATTGTGCATTGGTCCGGATTTCCGGGCACGAACATGCAGCAGGCGGAGCAAACCTCACCGTCATGCGGCTGGTCTTGGTAATCAGCAGCTTGTTTGGACATCTTGGCCGAGGCCCGCGCCGCGCAGATAGTTGTAAGGCTGAGCCCCATGGCTGATGCGGCAACAAAAGCGCCGCGGCTGATTAAGATACGGCGACTAGGCACGGCATGCCCCCCAAGAAGACCGAATGAACACCAAAAATTCAGAAATCATTTAGTATTGCGTGGCGCAGCGGGTTTTACTTATTGGCTAGCACAGCAGTTGCTGCTGAAAGGAAACCGCGTGTGACTTTTCGTAATTCATCTAGCCAAGCAGAGATGCTGGTTGTTCACGTCAGAATACTCTTGCTCTTAAATGCGGACCGCCAAGCAGCATTATTTCGGATACAGAACTTATATAAAGAACGCAACATTTTCAATTAATCTTATTCGTTTGTCGCAAGAATCGTGAAATTGTTAATGAAAGTAAGGCGGGCGGCGCTTCCACCATGCGTTTGCCTGCTTCACAACAGGCCGCGGCGGCATTGTCGGTTATAACGGTAGGTTCTACTGAGCCGCCGTCATACGCCTCTGCTCGGCGGTGTAACCTGGTTCTGGTCGGCTGTGGCGGCCAGGGCGCGGTCCAGTCGGAAGGGGTTCGCCGCGTTGGCGCCATTTTTCTGATTTGTAAAATTTTTTTGTTTATCAAAATGTTGTAGATTTTTATTATTTACCCACGGCCTTCCGGGAAGGGTAGCGAATTTTGGCTCGCCGGGCGGATTGGCTGCCAGCGGGTAGGTGGCGAAGTAACGATCGAAGGAGACGTTTTCGTCATAGATGACGACGAGATGTTTGATAGGCGTTCTGGTCTTGAAGCGGCCTGCCATGCCATAGCCGCGAGATGGGGCTGCCGCGCCAGCGTGAACTGTTTGGGTTTTGCTTGCGGGGCGGTGGCTGCCAGCGCCATGCAAACGAAGAAGACCATGCGGAGCACAGGGCTGCGTTTCATTCAATCACACCTGAACATTCGATATTGTAAGCGAGCGTCTCTACTAAGACAGGAAAAAATCGTTGCGTGTGACCAAATTGTGACGCCTTACACCGAACCGTAAGGTTGTTACCCGCAGCCGAGTCTGAACCTAGCCCTGGTTGCCGCATCCTGTTCGAGTGCCGACCTTACGTCTGCTTCTCCCAGGAGAGAAGCCAGCACGAGCACCCGGCGGAAATAAGGTGCGCCACCAGTGGCCCGCGCAATATATAGAGCAGAGAAGGCATTGGCCGACGGCCCGCGCGTCGTACAGCAGAAACAGCCAAATTGATGGCCAAATTTTGGCGCCACGAACCTCACGGCATGCCCGGCCTCAGGCATCGTATGCCCATCTTCCACCAGCACCGCGTCATCCGGGGTGGGTACCCCGCCCATATAAACCGGAATACGCTCATCCTTTTCCATGTATTGGAAATGGGGGTGCGGGGGGCTATTTGGCAAGCATGTCAAAACGTCCGCATCTGCTTGAAGCTCTGTCTCGTAATGTTCTGCTCTGTGATGGCGGCATGGGCTCGCGCGTCCAGGCGCTCACCCTCGATATCGAAAAGGACTTCTGGGACAAGGAGAACTGCACGGAAGTGTTGAACCTCTCTCGTCCGGACCTCGTGCGCGAAATCCATCGGGGTTATTATGAAGCCGGGTCGGACATGGTGCAGACTAATAGCTTCGGCGGCTCCCCCATTACGCTGGGTGAATTCGACCTTCAGGACCGCGCCTTCGAGATCAACAAGGTCGCTGGTGAGTTGGCGCGCGAGGCCGCTGAGAGCTTCGCGGATGGCCGCGTCCGCTGGGTAGTAGGCTCCATCGGCCCGGGCACTAAGCTGCCGAGCCTCGGAAATATCGCCTATGATCCGCTGGAGGAAGCACTTTACCAGCAATGCCGTGGGTTGCTGGCGGGCCAAGTGGATGCGCTGTTGATCGAAACTTGCCAGGACACATTGCAGATTAAGGCCGCCGTAAACGGTGCGAAGCGCGCCATAGCGGAGGCGGGCGAGAAGACCCCCATCTTCGTGCAGGTAACTGTGGAAACCACCGGTACGTTACTGGTGGGGCCGGATATTGCCGCCGCTGCCACCGTCATCAACGCGCTGGACGTACCGTTGATGGGTCTGAACTGTGCCACCGGCCCGCAGGAGATGGCTGAGCACGTACGCTATCTTTCACAGAATTGGCCCGGTAAAATTTCGGTGCAGCCCAATGCCGGGTTGCCGGAACTGGTTAACGGCCAAACCCATTATCCGCTTGGGGGGGCTGAAATGGCGAGCTGGGTGGAGCGTTTCGTAGTCGAGGACGGAGTGAACCTCATCGGCGGCTGCTGTGGCACCTCTATCCCGCACATCCAGGCACTGGACGGGATGCTAAGGAAGCTTGGCAACCCTCGCCCTACACCCGTAGCACGTAAATTTTTCTGGGTGCCCTCCGTCGCTAGCCTGTACGGCGCCGTGCCGCTGCGTCAGGAGAACAGCTATTTCTCCATCGGCGAGCGCTGCAATGCCAACGGCTCCAAGAAATGGCGCGAGCTGCAGGAGGTTGGCGACTGGGATGGCTGTGTGGCGATGGGGCGTGAGCAGGTGGCCGAAGCCTCCAATGCGCTCGACATTTGCACTGCCTTTGTTGGCCGCAACGAGACCGCAGAAATGAATGAGGTCGTCACCCGCTTTACCTCCTCCGTCAACGCGCCTCTGGTGATCGACTCCACTGAAACCTCGGTGATCGAGGCGGCGCTGAAGCTGCACGGCGGCAAACCGATTATCAACTCGATTAATTTCGAGGATGGCGAAGGCCATGCCCATGATCGGCTGAAACTGGCCAAGAAGTTCGGTGCGGCGGTGATCGCACTGACTATTGACGAGGTCGGCATGGCGAAGGAACCAGCGGACAAGCTGCGTATCGCCGAGCGGTTGGTGGAGTTTGCTTGCACCACGTACGGTCTGCCGCAATCGGACCTCCTGATCGATCCGCTGACCTTTACGATTGCCACTGGCAATGAAGATGACCGCAAACTCGGCCTCTGGACTCTGGAAGGCATCAAAATGATCCGGGACAAATTCCCGGACATTCAGATCATCTTGGGCCTGTCTAACATCTCTTTCGGTCTGAACCCCGCCGCGCGCGCGGTGCTGAACTCGGTTTTCCTCGATTATGCGGTGAAAGCGGGCATGAGCGGCGCCATTGTGCATGTCTCGAAAATTCGTCCGCTGCACATGATTGATCCGGCCGAGGTAAAAGTGTGTGAGGATTTGATCTTCGACCGACGTGCCGACGGCTACGACCCGCTGCAAAAGTTATTGGAAATGTTTGCGGGGCGTAAAGCTGCTGACGCCACCACCAAAAAACGTGCCGAAACGCCTGAAGGCCGTCTGAAGGACCGCATCGTGGATGGCGATCGCAAGGGGTTAGAAGCGGATCTGGACAACGCGTTGCAAACCTACAAGCCGCTTGAGATCATCAACAATATTCTGCTGGACGGGATGAAGGTGGTGGGCGAACTGTTCGGCGCTGGCAAGATGCAGCTTCCCTTTGTACTACAATCGGCCGAGACCATGAAGGCCGCTGTGGCGTATCTGGAGCCAATGATGGAGCGCGTGGAAGGCGAAGAGCGTGGCATCATTGTACTCGCCACCGTGAAGGGCGATGTGCATGATATTGGCAAGAACCTTGTCGACATTATCCTTACCAATAACGGCTATAAGGTCATCAATCTTGGTATCAAGGTGCCACTGGCGGAGATGGTGGCAGCGGCCAAGGAGCACAAGGCGCATGCCATCGGCATGTCTGGCCTGTTGGTGAAATCCACCGTGGTAATGAGGGAAAATTTGGAGGAGATGTCCCGTCAGGGGCTGGATATTCCGGTGATGCTCGGTGGTGCAGCGCTCACGCGTAATTATGTGGAGGAGGATTGCACCGCCTCGTATACCTCGGGTCGCGTGGCCTACGCGCGAGATGCATTCGACGGGCTGCACCTGATGGACAAGGTCACCGGCAATGACTTTGATGATTACTTGGCCGCCATTAAGGCCAAGCGCGCGGGCAAGGTGCGCAACACAAAGCGTAGCCTCGGTCAAGCCGATGAGCGCGCCTTCGCGCCGGTGGATGTGAAGGAGGCGCAAGCCCGCCGCCGTCGCCTTAACAGCGAGCAGCCGGACTTGGCGCCGCCCTTCTGGGGTGCCAAGGTGATCGAGGCGGCGCCTAGGGCCGTGTTGCCTTTCCTGAATGAGCGTTCACTTTTTCAGTTCCAATGGGGCTTTCGTAAACAAGGCAAGAGCCTAGAGGACTTCATGGGCTGGGCGCGCCAGGAGTTGCGTCCGGTGATGAAACGCATGCTCGATCTGTGCGAGAAGGATGAGATTCTGCACCCTCAATCCGTTTATGGCTACTGGAAGGCAGCGGGGCAGGGAAATGACTTGATTCTGTTCGATGAAGACGGCAACAAGGAACTTGCCCGCTTTGCCATGCCACGCCAGCCGAAACAAGATGGGGAATGCATCGCGGACTTCTTCCCCGACATAGAGGATGGACGCGGCGTAATCGGTCTACAGGCCGTGACGATGGGCCAGAAAGCCTCGGAGGTCGCGCGTAAATGGTTTGAGGACAATCGCTATCAGGATTATCTCTATCTGCACGGCATCTCCGTGGAGATGGCTGAGGCTTTGGCGGAATATACCCATAAGCGCATACGTGCGGAGCTCGGCTTCGCCGCTGAGGATGACCGCGACATGGAAAAGATGTTGGGCCAGGGCTATCGCGGTAGCCGTTATTCCTTTGGCTACCCGGCGTGCCCAAAACTGGAAGATCAGGCACAGATATTGAAACTTTTGGGCGCCGAACGGATTGGAATATCGCTATCGGATGAATATCAGCTGCATCCGGAGCAGTCGACGAGTGCCATCGTGGTACTGAACAGCCACGCGAAATATTTCTCCGTTTGAAAGTTTTTGGATCTCCTTTTTTAGGTACAGACGAGATTAGCAAGCGGGTGGGGCTGTCATTGACGACGCTCCACCTGCACCTGGGGCGACGTGGCGCGGCGGGTAAACAGTTTGGCTTTATGGCCCAAAGGCCGTGGCCGCTACTTAGGAGTATGAAGTCATGAAAAGCGTGAAAATTCAGTTGCGGTTGCCCGAGGATTTGCGCGACGTGGCTGCCCGGCAAGCTGCACAGTCAGGCGTGAGCTTGAATTTGTTTCTTGCAACGGCTGTGGCTTCCCGTGTGGGGGCGTATGCCGAGGCTGAACGCTATTTTGCGGCCCGGAGTTCTCGCACGACCCCGCAACGAGCGAAGGCATTGCTGACGCGGCTTGGAACGGTAGGCGGGCTGCGGGACGATGATCGTCTTGATGCGGAGTAAGGGAACAGCTTGACAACCAAACGACAGGAAAAATCCAAAAAAATATCCGTTTGTTCTCACTGGCAATGGCTAGGCTTTAAATGCTCATGATCACTATTTTTCGTTAAGCTAGTTTGGCAATGGATCATTCGCTAACGAGTCATTAGGCGCATTCCGGTCGTCATTGATATATATAACGATCTCCTGCGTCCGCCTCCGGCTAAGGCCAGCCACATCTGCCCATTGTGGCCACATCGCTATAGCTGATTGAACTTCATCGACGCATCTCTCAGCATCAGCCTTAGATATGTTTGCCTCGGCCGCTACCCGCATTAAATGGCCAAACCCAGGCTGCTTCCTTTCACCTGCAATTGTCGCGCTGCGCTCATCGCCGGGCCCTGATGAGAACGTTAAATCATATGACGGCGCGATCCGCCATGAGCCCTCATCGTCCATCAAGAAAGCATGGTTCTTCGCATGATCGTCGCGGTTATGCGAAATATATTGAATACCATCCTCCGAAACATCGCTTTGACGTTAGCTTCATTACGAGTGAGCATACGTGTGAATTTGTGGAGTTGCTCATAGGAAAGCGCAGGTTCTCGGTGGCTCGCATAGACGAGACAGCTTGCCGTGTGCATGTGCAGGCGCCCATTTACCGTTCTGTCAAGGCGTTTAGTCGCGAAAAGCCGATGGCCCTTCCAGTGGTAATGACCATCGCATCAGCGACGTTCAGGCCGGCCTTGCGAACCATGAGAGCATGTGCATGCTCTTCTGCGCCGATCTCGGAGTGGTCATCTTTGTCTTTGGCTTTGAAAAGCCAACGCTCATATCCCGTCTGCGCCCACGCGCTACGAACGACTATTCCCACCTTGCGCGTTCTTCATTGCGTCGTTGCGGTTTTCGCCGATAAAGACGTACGATTTGCAAATCGTACCTTCGAAATCTACGTCTTTATGCACATCTTCGACTGCATTTACGACGAAAACGAAATTGAACACCGCCAGACCCAAGTGACCCCTGGATCGATGGCCAAATCGAGAGAATGAGCATAACTGTTGGATATAGTAATCGTTAAGCGCTCCCATTACGAGCGCCACAACGATTTCGGTAGCCACCCTGCGAGCTTCGTCGCCTATGACTTCGTTAAATGCCGTACGAGTTCCATATGCAAAGCTTGAATTTATGAGGCAGTGCGTTTCTGCTTAAACTTGTTCCATGAAATTCCGGAACTAAATACCCATAGACTTACAAAAAGGGCATATCTTTACCGAGGATTTCTAAAAAAATCCTTCAGCGCTAGAGCGGCCGTCTAATGCGATGTTGGTTACGCTGAAATTTAAGCATCGGCGTCCAAAAGTTTTTTGCGCTCTACCGTTCCAGCTTTGCCAATAGCAGTTGCCGCGCCTCGGGTGGCAGCGACGCTAATGCCTTATTCAGGCGTGCTGAATTGCGTCTCATCTCGTATAGTTGGTCTAGCAAAGAGAGTACTACCGGCATTGCCGTTTCGCCAATTTCCAGGTCGTGGCGCAGCGTGTGTATCAACTGGATCCGCGCCACATCTACCTCCTCGAACTGCCAAGCACCCCGCACACCACGCGCCCGCACCCAAGCGGCGTCGATCCAGTGCATCAGCTCCGCCTCGTCCAACCCAGCGATATGCAGGGATTCGAATGCAATCATTTTAGGCCCTCCCGCGGATTGAAGCCCGGTTGTTCCCAACCCTCCAGAAATATTTTTAATTTCTCATCCACCGGCCCCACCATCACGTTTAGCTTGACGTGCAAATCGCCTGCCGCGTGCTTCCCATGGGCCGGCACGCCACGCCCGCGCAGCCGCATCTCGGTTCCGCTTTCCGTTCCGGGGCGGACGGTCATCACCACCTCGCCTGCCGGTGTAGGGATAGTTACCTTGGCGCCCAGCACCGCCTCCTTCAGCGAAATCGGCACCTCCATGTGAACGTTCTGCCCAATCCTGTGGTAAAATTTATGCGGCGCCACATGGATCTCAATTAACGCATCCCCGGCAGGCCCGCCTCGCACGCCGGCATCGCCCTTGCCGCGCAGGCGCAGAATATCCCTTTCCTCGGTGCCGGGAGGGATTTTTACGTCCAACGTGCCACCATCGGGCAGGGTGATGCGCCGCGTGCCACCGCTTACCGCCTCAAGAAAGCTTACGTCCAAGCTATAATGGCGGTCATGCCCCTTAGCAGGGCCGCGCGGGCGCTGGGTGAAAATATTCGCGAACAAATCCTCGAAATCTGCTCCGCCCGCGCCATTGGCGGAATAGGAATAGCGCTCGCCCGGTCCGGTCTCGGCATACTGCCGCCAGCCTTGCGCTTGGGGGCGCTCGGTGCCCGAGGCATCAATTTCGCCCCGGTCATATTTTGCGCGTTTCTCCGCGTCACCCAGCAGGTCATAAGCGCCGGAGATGGCCTTGAAACTCTCTTCCGCCTGCTTGTTGCCGGGGTTCAGGTCGGGGTGGTGCTTCTTCGCCAGTTTGCGGTAGGCGGAACGAATCTCTTCCGCGCTCGCCCCTTTCTTTACGCCTAAAACTTTATACGGGTCGTTTGCCATGCTCGTGTTTGGATCCTAGATAAGCAGCTCATTATCCTAAAATAGGAACCCAAGCTTTGATTTAACAACAGGTCAGAGCGTCAGCCACTCCTTCTCCGCTTTTGGGTCTTGGTGACGTAAAAGCCCGTGCCGTGGTGAGCCCCGACAGGCAGGTACTTATATAGGGAGCTTGGCTCTCGGCGATCGCGGTTTAATGTTTTAGTGTGCTGGACAAGAATTGCTGGAAGCGTTCCGTTTTAGGATTGGCGAACATCTCCTGCGGAGTGCCTTCTTCTTCGGTCTGGCCCTTGTGTAGGAACATCACCCGGCTTGCCACCTCGCGGGCAAAACCCATTTCGTGGGTGACGACAAGCATGGTGCGGCCCTCTTTGGCCAAGTCGCGCATCACTTTCAGCACCTCGCCTACCAGTTCGGGATCCAGAGCCGAGGTTGGTTCGTCGAATAACATCACCTCCGGCTCCATTGCCAAGGCGCGGGCAATAGCCACGCGTTGTTGCTGCCCACCGGAAAGTTGGGCCGGGAAGGCGTCTAGCCTAGCGGCAAGCCCCACTTTTTCCAACATCGCCACCGCCTTGTCGCGCGCAGTTTTCTTGTCTTGCTTTAGTACATGCACTGGTGCCTCCATCACGTTTTGTAATACGTTCATGTGGCCCCAGAGGTTGAATTGCTGGAACACCATGGAAAGTCGAGCGCGTAGGCGCTCGAGCTGCTTAGGATTAGCGCAGGTACGGCCGTTCTTGCCCTCGAGCAATTCGATTGTCTCACCTTTAATGGATACGCTGCCTTTATCCGGCATTTCCAGCATATTTATGCAGCGCAGGAAGGTGCTCTTGCCCGAGCCGGAGGAACCCAGAATTGCAATCACGTCGTGGTCCCTCGCCGAAAGCGAAACACCTTTGAGCACCTCCACCGCGCCGAAGGATTTATAGATATCCTCCACCACGAGGGCAGGGGGCGGGAGGGCACTTTCGCTCATCAATGGGCCTCGGTCTGTTTTCCAGGGTCGCGTCAGAAACAGCTTTGCAAATTATAAGCCTTGGGGCAAAAGGGAGGTGTCCTTATTCGGACGCAGGAGAGAGTGGAAATTTGATTTCCGCCGCCGAAGGCGCAACCGGCCCCCGGAACCGCTCAGGCAAAAGGGCTGCGAAACCGTGAGATGGGCACTCTGGAAAGCCGGCGGAACGCCGCACCGACGGGGTCGAGGGTTTGAAAACCCGAATCTCTCAGGTCACAGGACAGAGGGGGGTCAGCGCTTTCGGCGGTGCCAGCCGGGTGAACTGACGTTTTTGGGGGTATGTCATGGCAAAAACACCATTGGATGCTCTGCACCGCCGGCTTGGCGCGCGCATAGTAGAATTCGCTGGCTATGAGATGCCGTTGCAGTATCAGGGTATTATGGCCGAACATCAGGCGTGCCGCACAAAGGTGGCCTTGTTCGATGTGTCCCATATGGGCCAGGCAGAGATCGCGGAGATCGCGGCTTTCTCCCGCTTAGTGCCGGGGGAAATTGCCGGGCTGAAACCGGGGCGCCAGCGCTATACTATGCTTTTGAATGAAATGGGTGGCATTTTGGACGATCTGATGGTGGCCAATCTCGGCTCGCATGTTCAGGTGGTGCTTAATGCCAGTCGAAAGGAAGCGGATGTAGTCCATATGCGCAGCCATGGTGTGGCCGTGACCACTCGATTCGACCGCGCGTTACTGGCTCTACAGGGGCCGAAAGCGGCTGAAACTCTACCGGAGGCCGCCGCGCTAAAATTCATGGACGCTGCCCCTATGCAAATTGGCGGGATTGACTGCATTGTCACCCGTTCTGGTTACACGGGTGAGGATGGGTTTGAAATCGGCTGCGCAGGTTTTGATGGTGAGACGCTGGCCGAGTTGCTTTTGGCCCGCGGTGCCATTCCGGCCGGGCTTGGTGCGCGCGATTCACTACGACTGGAGGCTGGGCTCTGCCTCTATGGCAATGATATCGACGAGACAACCAACCCAGTCGCCGCCGGGTTAGGCTTTGCGCTTTCAAAGAAACGGCTGGCGCAAGGGCATTTCTTGGGCGCTGCGGCGGTGAACAAGGCGCTGGCCGAAGGTACGGCAGAAATTTTGGTCGGCATCAGACTCGAAGGTCGGGTGCCTGCCCGTGCTGGAGCGGAAATCCGCCTTTCGGGCGGGGAGGCTGTGGGCCGTGTGACCTCCGGAGTATTCTCCCCCACGCTGAATGCGCCCATCGCGCTTGGTTACGTCCGCAGCGATTGCGCCAAACTGGGCGCCACGCTCGAATTGATTGTGCGCGACAAGCCTCTTGCCGGGCACGTCACGCCTCTGCCCTTCGTTCCCCATAATTATGTCCGCTGAAAGGAAGCCTTCTATGTCTCAGATTTTTTACTCCAAGGATCATGAGTGGATCGCCATGGGGACAGATGGGCTGGTCACTGTCGGCATTACCGACCATGCCCAACAAGCGCTAGGGGACATCGTGTTCGTGGAACTGCCGGAGCCGGGCCGCAGTGTTGCCAAGGGTGAGGCTTGTGCGGTGGTGGAGAGCGTGAAGGCCGCTTCTGACGTGTATGCCCCGCTGTCCGGCACAGTGACGGAGGTGAACCGCTCCATCGTGGATGCACCCGCCAAGGTGAATGCCGAAGCCGAGGGGGATGGCTGGTTTTTCAGGCTGCGGCTGCAAGACCCGGCCTCGCTTACCGAGCTGATGGACCGCGCGGCTTACGATGAATTTTTGGGGACACTCGCGTGAATGCATTGACAGAACTGGCGGCGCTTGAGCGGCCGGATAGATTCGTCGCCCGCCATATCGGGCCGGATGAAGTACAGATCGACGCGATGCTAAAAGTGGTCGGTGCGCTGAGCTTGGATGGGCTGATTGCCGAGACCATCCCAGAGAGCATTCGCACCAACGCGGCCATGGCCTTGCCGGACGCGGAGGATGAGGCGGCAGTATTGGCCCGGCTGCGGGGGCTCGGAAGCCGCAATGTGGTGAAGAAATCGCTCATTGGGTTGGGCTATCACGGTACCGTCACCCCGCCAGTGATCCAACGCAACGTGTTGGAGAATCCTGGCTGGTACACGGCCTATACGCCCTATCAGGCGGAGATTTCCCAAGGGCGGCTGGAAGCCATTTTGAATTTCCAAACCATGATCGCCTCGCTCACAGGCATGGAAATTGCCAATGCCTCGCTGTTGGATGAGGCGACGGCGGCAGCGGAAGGTGTCGCCATGGCCTATGCCATGCATAAGGCAGGCAGCAAGGTGATTGCTATAGCAGGGGATGTGCATCCGCAGACCCGTGCCGTAATTAAAACTCGCGCTTGGCCGCATGGCTGGAAGATTGTGGAGGTAGTGCCGGGTGATGTGGCGGGCGTTAAGGCAGCCAAACCTTTCACGCTAGTGCTGAACTATCCCGGATCCACCGGGGCGGTGCGGGATCTTTCCCCGGAGATCTCCGCCGCCAATGAGGTCGGAGCGATGAGCATTGTCTGCGCCGATCTGCTTGCGTTAACGTTGTTAACGCCGCCTGGCGAAATGGGGGCGGATATCGCCGTGGGCTCATCGCAGCGCTTCGGCGTGCCGATGGGCTTTGGCGGCCCGCATGCCGGATTCTTCGCTACCAAGGATGCGTTCAAGCGGTCCATGCCTGGGCGGCTGGTGGGCGTTTCCGTGGATGCAGCCGGCCAGCCGGCTATGCGCTTGGCGTTGCAGACGCGTGAGCAGCATATTCGCCGCGAGAAAGCCACCAGCAATATTTGCACCGCCCAGGTGCTATTGGCGGTTATGGCCGGGCTCTACGCCGCATGGCATGGGCCGGAAGGATTAAAAACCATCGCCCGACGGGTGAATCTTCAGGCTAGGCTGCTCGCCGAGGCCGCGACCAAGGCCGGTTTCACTCTGCGTCACACGGCATTCTTTGACACGCTGGCGATCGAGGCAGGGGGCAGGGCAACTGAGCTGATCCAGGCTGCTGAGCAGGCCGGGTTCAATCTGCGTCGGATCGATGAAACCGGCATCGGTATCGCGTTGGACGAAACTGTGACGCGGGATGAGCTTGAGGCTCTGGCCTTGCTGTTCGGGGTGCCGCTGGCCGAGGCGCCGAATTCGATCCCGATCGCGCTGGCCCGCCAGACTGGCTTCTGCGCCGAGGACGTGTTCAACGCCCATCACTCCGAACATCGGATGCTACGCTATCTAAAGCGGCTTGAGGATAAGGATGTGGCGCTCAACCGCTCTATGATCCCGCTTGGTTCCTGCACGATGAAGCTGAATGCTGCCGTGGAGATGGCGGCGATCACTTGGCCCGAATTCGCCAACATCCATCCCTTCGCGCCCGAGAGCCAGACGCAAGGCTACAAACAGCTGATTGATGAGCTGGCAGGGCTGTTGTGCGAGGTGACCGGCTTCGCGGCGGTGTCCTTGCAGCCGAATTCGGGCGCTCAGGGCGAATATGCGGGTTTGTTGGCCATACGCGCCTTCCATGAAGCGCGAGGAGATGGAGGACGAAATATCTGCCTAATACCGGCGTCTGCGCATGGAACCAACCCGGCCTCCGCGGCCATGGCGGGTTACAAGGTTGTGGTGGTGGCTTGCGACAAGCTGGGTAATGTGGACGTGGCCGATTTGCACAGGAAGGTGGAGGAGTACGGTGAGCGCTTGGCTGCGTTGATGATCACCTATCCCAGCACCCATGGCGTGTATGAGACAGCGATCCGCGATATCTGCCAAGCTGTGCATTTGGCGGGCGGACAAGTTTATATGGATGGGGCTAACATGAACGCCCAAGTGGGGCTTACCAGCCCGGCCAATATCGGCGCGGACGTTTGCCATCTTAATCTGCACAAGACCTTCTGCATTCCTCATGGCGGCGGCGGGCCAGGCGTCGGGCCGATTGGTGTTGCAGCGCATCTGGCGCCGCATCTGCCCACCCACGACTTGCGCGCGGATGCCGGACCCGCCACTGGCTACGGTCCAGTCTCGGCGGCTCCCTTTGGCTCAGCGTTGATCCTGCCAATTCCGTACGCCTACATAAGGCTTATGGGACCGGAGGGGATTACTCGCGCCACCAAGGCGGCGATTCTGAATGCCAACTACATCGCAAAACGGTTGGAGGGGGCCTACCCTATCCTTTATCGCGGGGAGCGCGGCAGGGTGGCGCATGAGTGTATCGTGGATTGCCGAGGCTTTGCTGCCAACTCGGGCGTGCAGGTGGAAGATATTGCCAAGCGCCTGGCCGATTATGGGTTCCATGCACCTACAATGTCTTGGCCGGTGGCGGGAACCTTGATGATTGAGCCAACCGAGAGTGAAGATAAGGGGGAATTGGACCGCTTTTGTGACGCGATGTTGGGCATTGCGGACGAGATTGCGCTGATTGCCTCCGGCGGTCTGCCGAGAGATGACAACCCACTGAAGAACGCGCCGCACACTGCGAGCGAGGTGATGGCGGAGCAGTGGCACCACTGCTACTCCCGGCAGATGGCGGCTTTCCCGCTGCCTTATGTGGCGGCCCGAAAATATTGGCCACCGGTGAAGCGCGTGGACAACGTTTACGGCGACCGTAACCTTATCTGCTCCTGCGCACCGCTGGAGGCGTATCTAAGGGCTGCCGAATAGGCTCGGAAGGTTTTCGTTTCTTCCTGGCGCTGTCATGCAAAAGCCTTTTTGTTTCAACATGAGGCGGGGATGAAGATTTTTTGCCCCTAGTTGAAAATATCACTTGCATCATGGGGGGTATGGCCTCATAAGCCCCCCCCACTGGCCCAGGGGGGCGCGGCGCGGTGCTGCGTTCTACAGGCTGTCTACTAGTTAGGGGGTTCGCAATGAACGCACTTGCCCGACTGGGGATGGTCTCGGAGTCTCCGAGCGAAAACCAGACGATCTCTCCGCTCTCCGATGAGCCGCAAAAGGATTATTACGTCGAGAAAGACGGCGTGAAATACGCTGGCATGCACCTGATCATCGATCTGTGGGGGGCATCAAATCTCGATAGTCCTGAGCTAATCGACCAGACGCTATGCGATGGCGCGCTGGCCGCCGGAGCGACCATTTTGCATCACCATTTCCACCATTTTGAGCCGAATGGCGGCGTTTCCGGCGTGGTGGTGCTGGCAGAGAGCCATATTTCCATCCATAGCTGGCCGGAGCGGAATTTCGCGGCGCTCGACGTGTTCATGTGCGGCTGTTGCGATCCGTACAAGCTGATCCCGTTCCTGAAGCAAGCGTTCAGTCCGACCCATATTCAGGTCAACGAGCACAAGCGCGGCCTGATCGCGTAATCGGGCGGCGCCGTCGCGCTGTGCCTTTTTCCTATGCCTGAGATGCGGACGGAGGGCGGCTTTGCCAACGCCCCGTTTGGCGCGAATATGGAGTTTTGCCCATGGCCGAGACTTGGTTGAACGAGACGCTTTATGCAGATTGGGGCCAGCGATTCAAAACGGTGCGTGAGCTGGCACGCGTAAGAAGCGACTTTCAGGACATTGGTGTGTTTGAGACCACCAGCCATGGCCGGATACTGACGCTAGATGGCGTGATCCAAATCACAGAACGCGACGAGTTCGTGTATCAGGAAATGTTGACCCATGTGCCGCTGCTGGCTCATGGCAACGCCAAGGATGTGCTAATTATCGGCGCCGGCGATGGTGGTGTGCTGAAGCATGTTTTGATGCACAAGGGTGTCGAGCGTGCTGTAATGGCGGAGATCGATGGTGAGGTGATCCGTCTTTCGAAAGAATTCCTGCCTGGTATTGGCGGCGACGCCTGGAACAGCCCGCGCGCTAACGTGATGGTCGGCGACGGCATAGATTTCGTGAAGAAGGCACCTACCGGTTCCTTCGATGTGATCATCGTGGATTCCACCGATCCGATTGGTGTAGGAGAAGTTCTGTTTACTGACGACTTCTACGAGAACGCCGCACGCATTTTGCGCGACGACGGGTTGATCGTGAACCAGTGCGGCGTACCCTTCATGCAGGCGGCCGAGCTTTATGAAACATCGGTGAGGCGCAAGAAATTCTTCCCGTTCGTCTCGGCCTATATCGCCGCGGTGCCAACCTATGTGGGCGGCTACATGACGCTGGGCTGGGCTGGCAAGAATCCGGCGCAGACCGAAGTGAGCGTCGAGGAAATCACTAGGCGTGCCCAGGCGGCGGGCGATATTATCGCCAACAGTGATTATTGGAGCCCGCGCGTGCATGTGGCGAGTTTCTGGCTGCCGCCCTACATAGCTAAGCATCTACCTTAATCGTTCTGATAACGAAGCGAAATTTAGTTGTAAAGTCTGAAGCGGCCGCTGAAAATTATGCCTTGCTCAACGTCGTGCTAGGTTTTTTCATCTCGTCGGCCGCGCGCCAAAGATAGAGTGCCGCCAACGTGCGGTGGGGGGCGTACGCCTTTCCGATTTCAGCTAGGGCTTTGGGTTTCGGCTGCATGTCCAGCATATGCAGCAGCCGGTATCCTTCGCGTACTCCAAAATCGTCTACCGGAAACACGTCTGGCCGGCGCAACGTGAATATCAACAACATCTCCACAGTCCAGCGGCCGACGCCACGTATGGTGGTGAGTCGTTCGATCAGTGCGTCATCGGAGAGGCGCCGAGCACGGACGCGGGACGGGATCGTGCCGTCAATCGCTTTCGCTGCCGTGTCACGTATCGCCGCCATTTTGGTGGCGGAGAAGCCGCAGCCCCGCAGCCTCTCGTCGGGTAAGGCGAGCAACGCGGCGGGGTCAGGCAGGATGCCGCCGCACGCCGCTTTTAGCCGGCCAAGAATGGCCAAAGCCGCGTTGGCATGGAGCTGCTGGTGCGCGATGGCAGACAGCAAGGCAGGATAGAGCTCGGAATGTTCGGGCAATCTCGGCTTCAGCGGGCCGACGCGTGCGATCAAGGCGCCCAAGACGGGGTCGGCTTTCGAGAGTTGCTGAGTAGGTGGGGCCATGTGGCAGTTTTGCAGACACCGCCTGAGCACACAAGTATTCCACCCGTTGCAGAGTTTTACATTTTGCCGGCTTCTCGCCGCAATGATGCCGTAAAAGTTAGGCGATTGTTCTTAGGATGGTTGTCCGCTGTCATCGCGGCTGAGGAGTAAAAATGACGATCACACCGGCTTTCAGGCCCTTCAAGACCATACGTTGCGCGGCCTTGTTGGTTTTGGCTGCAGGCGGGCTGGCGGGCTGCGTATATTATCCGGCTGGCTATGGCCATAATTCAGGCTATGCCGTTGCCCCATCGGTTACAGTGGTGCCGCCGCCGGTGGTGGTTGGCGGCTGGTGGGGAGACTGGGGTGACTGGGGTGACGATGACTGACCACGGTCACTGGCACTGATCGCTATTGGCTAGCCCAGATGATCCGGTGCATCCATAGGATTTCCCGGCTCTGGAAGCGTAGATTCGGGAATTCCGGATTGAGGCTACCGAGTTCGATACGTCCGGCCGTGCGGCGCAGGAGAAGCTTAGCCATTACAGCGCCGTCTCGGCTGCGCGCAACCACCCTGTCGCCCTGGCGGACCGGAGCAGCCGGGGAAACGATGATCGTGTCACCTGGGCGGTAGACAGGTTTCATTGAGTCGAGGTTAATGCTCAGGGCGTAAGCGTTCACATCTGCTACGTTCGGTAGCTCCACATCATCCCAACCAGCACCCGCCGGGTAACCGCCGTCGTCAAAAAATCCCTCGACGTCCGCTTGTGCCATATCGATTAGCGGTAGGCGGCTGCGACCTTTTAGGCGCGTTTCTGGGATGGCGCGGGCGCCATTTACCAGGGCTGCAAAATCTTCAAGCCGTGCGCCTGTGACCAACAGAATTTTTGCGATGCTTTCGGTTGAAGGCCAGCGCAGCTTGCCGTCGTAGGAGCGGCGTTTGGAAGGATTAAAGCTCGTCGGGTCTAGCCCGGCTTGGCGTGCTAGAGCCGACGGAGAGAGCCCGCGCTCCGCCGCTAGAGTATCTATCGCTCGCCAGATGTCGTCATGCCGCACGGCTACGCTGCCAATCGTTTAACCACAAAAATCTAGCTGGATTTCTTTAGAAGAGGAAGAGACAATAGGAATTTTATCATGATTATGCACCCGACGTACCAGAGCCGAAAATGCCAATAATTGAGACATGGTAGACGATCTCACAAACCCAATCTATTATAACGATGAATAGGCGGCCCGTTCTTACATCCAGGGCGTCAGCTGGCCGCGTGGCGGTCTTGTGGGGCATGCGGTCCAACTTAAGGGTAAAAGTAGGCGGAGCTATCACGTTTACGTAGGTAATAAATAGATGTAGTTAGAGCCCTACGAGCCGTTCAGCAACGACCCTTCGTGCTTTCAATGAGATGTTTCCGGACGAGGACGCGGCGCGTGCTTGGTTTGAGAGGTCGCGCTGGTCGCATGGACCCGAGTGTTATCATTGTGGCGCGGTCGGCAATGCAGCATACATGCCGAAGACGAAGTTCTGGCATTGCAAGTCATGTAAGAAGCAATTCTCGGT
>JAKAEC010000103.1 GCA_021818425.1 Pseudomonadota bacterium | reverse complement strand
TCAACCTAGTTGCGTCATTCAATGGGTTCATGCGTCGGGCCGTGACTGGCATGTTCCACTCGATTTCGGTGAAGCATCTCGGGCGGTATACTGGTGAGGCGACATTCCGCTGGAACCGGAAGGCCGATTCCTGTCTTGGTGCAGCAGGGTCAAGCAGCCATAATCGGTATGCGCGCCCGCACCCAATGGAGCCTCGGTGAAGCAGGAACCAGATATCAAGGCCGCCGCATAGCTTTAGTCAGCTATGGGTAACTTTGAGCAAGCTCTGGAGAGCGGCAAGATCTATGGCATTGGGCATGGATGCGATGTTAGACTTGCCTTGTTTCGGATTCCAGGAGCATTTTCTTTGGCGGAAACATATTTGCTCGGTATCGACCTGGGCGCGGGTAGCTTGAAGGCGACGCTCATCACCCCCGAAGGCGTGGTAAAGGCTGAGGCCGCCACTCCGATTACTACCCAGATGCGACATTTCGGCTGGGCCGAACAGGATCCGGCAGAATGGTATGCGGCACTTTGCCGGGCGGTGAGGCAAGTGCTGGCGGAAATCGATGCCCAGGATGTCGCGTGCGTTGGTGTTTCGGCCGGGGCGCATATTCCTGTGCTGACGGACGGGCGGGGCACGGTGTTGCGTCCGGCAATTTTGTGGAGCGACCAGCGCGCAGCAGCCGAGGCAGCCGAGTTGCATCGCCGTGCAGGGCCTGAAATCATTGCAGCGTCTCTCAACCGGGTGAACCCGACCTGGACGTTAGCCATGTTGGGTTGGTTGAAGGCCGGCGAGCCCGAACTGATGGCTCGGGCGAAGCGACTTTATCTAGCCAAGGATTTTCTGCGTCATTGCCTCACTGGTAGCTGGGAAACAGATTATTCCGACGCCGTGGGCGCCCTGCTGGCCGATGATAGGACCAAAAGCTGGTCGCCCAAGTTGGCGGGGCTAATCGGGCTGGACATGTCTATCCTGCCGCCAATCGTCGCGCCCGACCATGTCGTGGGTGAGGTAACGCCTGAGGCCGCCGCTCGCACCGGGCTGAAGGCTGGTACGAAGGTGGTATGCGGGTCCAACGACACCACTGTGGAGTTCTTTGGCGTGGGCGGTAACAAGCCAGGCATTGGCGGAGTAAAACTGGCCACGGCGGGCGTACTGTTTCTGGCGACCGAGGGGCCAGAGGTGCATCCACCCATCTCATGTTATCCGCATATCATTCCTGGCATGTACTACACCGCCGCTGGAACCAACTCCTGCGCCTCGGCACATCGCTGGGTACGGGATTTGATGTTCGCCGATGGCGGATTCGAGGTTATGGACGCGCTGGCAAGTGCCGCACCCCGCGGTGCTGAGGGCTTGTTGTTTCATCCTTATCTGCAAGGCGAGCGCGCCCCCTATTGGGATCCGTTGCTGAGGGCTGATTTCGTTGGCATGACTATGTCCCATGGCAAGATGCATTTCGCCCGGGCGGTTTATGAAGGTATCGCCTTTTCGATCCGGGACTTGCTGGGCGCTGCGCGCGGGATGGGGCTGGAATTCAACACCATCAGGCTAATGGGAGGCGGGGCGAAAAGTGCCACCTGGCGGCAGATCATCGCCGATGTGACGGGGCTGACCATAGAGCGCACGGAAGCCGGCGACGCCTCATTTGGCGCAGCACTCGTCGCGGGCATCGGGGCGGGCGTGTTCAAGAACCCGGAAGATGCTGTTGCGCGCTGTGTACGGCTTAAGGATGTGGCAAAACCGCAGGCGCAGGCAAGCGCTTTTTACGACAAGCTGTTCGAGATCTATAAGGATACACAGGCCGCGTTGGCAGGGCTGAACCATAGGCTGCACGCGCTGGTGGCGGCGACTTAGGTCACGCCCTACTGCGGCCATATTCCCGGATTTTATGGATGTTGGAGGCGCGCATGACGACAATCAGATACCGGCTTTACGAGCCGCGCTTGGCGCCGCGCCGCACACGGGTAGAGGTGCCGGGATGGGGCGGAACCAAGGAGGCGCGCCAGGACGGCGCGCACGAACAAGGCTGGCATTGCCTGCCTTTTGTGGAGGGCGCGCAATATGGTATTGAGCTATTCTATCCATACGAACATGAGCTGCGCGTTTCACAACAGAACGGGCGTTTCGTGTTTGATGGTGAATTTGGTCCTTCGCCCAGCCCTGGCCTCCAATGGCCGCCGTTCCGGGCGTTTGGCGAGGGATATTACACCTACCAGCTTTTGCTTGACTTGAAGGTGCCGGACGGCATGGCTGTGCGAACTGAGCCGCATCCGCGGTTTTATCTGAGCGCCGTCGATGATGTGCCGCTAGCGGTGCCCGCGTTGCTGCGTACCTCCTGGTGGCCGATGATTAATTTCGTGGTGTTCAAGGCTCCACCGAAGGGCGGAATGCACGTATTTCGTCCCGGCGAGCCGTTTATGCAGCTTTGTATCGTGCCGGCCGAGCCGGATTTGGCGCTGGAGCCAATGCCGTTGGAGGAAGCGGCCGAGCGGGAAATGCAATCCCGCCGTATCCATGCCAGTCGCGAGACTTTGGGGCGGGATACGCGCTGGACATCCTCCACGGATACGGTGTTCGACGGCACCTACCGCCGGATTCTGGGCGCTGCCCGGGCGCGGGATAAGGCGGCAGAGGGGTGAGGCAGGTTAGAGTGCAATGGCGTCTTGGTTTTCTTTGCGGGGCAAGCGGATGTCTGAAACCGACACTACCTGCTCCAGTTCAGGCTGGTAGGTTCACCGCGACCCGTAGTCCCCCGCCAGGGCGATCCAGCAAGCGAATCTGGCCGCCATGGGCGACGATGATGTCCCGCGCGATCGCAAGGCCAAGCCCGGTGCCGCCGGGATCCTCGCTTTCAAAAGGCTTCAGTAACGTGTCGCGTTTCTGTTCTGGGATTCCGGGGCCGTTATCGTCGATGTAGATATACACGCTTGCGCCGTGGCGGGCAGTGCTGACCCAGATCTGGCTGGCGTGGCGGCGAGCATTGTCGATGAAATTGGTTAATGCCCGTCTCATTGCCTCCGGGCGCAGTGTCACGGTCAACGAGTCCGGTGTGGAGAGGTTGATGGCGACCCCCATTCGTTTCGCGGTGGCGCAGATTTCTTCAAGCAGGGTCGGCAGTTCGGAAGGCACGGCCTGCTCGCTGCCCTCGCCCCTGGCGAAGTTAAGATAGACGCCGATGAGATGTTCCATCTCAGCGATGTCGTTCTCCATGTCCTGAACATCGTCCGGGTTGATTCCAGGCTGCATCGCCAAAGCAAGACGTAGACGGGTGAGCGGGGTGCGCAAATCGTGGCTTACCCCTGCTAGCATGGTGGTTCGCTGGCTGAGGAAACGGCGCAGACGTTCCTGCATGCGATTGAAGGCGGTAGCGGCGCGGCGAACCTCAATGGCGCCTTCCGGCCGGATCGGCCCGTTATCGCGCCCCATGCCAAACGCCTCCGCCGCTTCGGCAAGGCGTTTGACACCGCGCACTTGGGTACGCAGGAACAGTGCTGCGAGGATGATCAGAAGCAGTGCCGAACCAATTAGCCAGATCAGAAACACATAGAAGGTGCCGATGAACAGCCGTTTGCGCGGAACATTGATGCTAATCACCCCGTCGGGCATTTGGATATTCACGCGCAAAATGCCGGGGTGTGCATGCCAGACAACATTGAAAGGACGATGAATATCCTGGGCCAAGGCAATGGCGAGATCTTTATCTACTGGGCCGGGAGCATCTGGCGGGGGAAGGTGGCGCAACGTTTGATTGCGTAGGAACACGC
>JAKAEC010000102.1 GCA_021818425.1 Pseudomonadota bacterium | reverse complement strand
GGCCGCGCCAGATATATTTGCCTGATCCGAGCCGCACACGTGCCTGATACAGCGCACCTCTGAGGCGCAGCACAAGTTTGCCGCCCTCCATCCGAATGATGTCGTCCAAGTCTGTCTAGCTTTTGTCTAGAACCGCAGCAAAAACCCATCAAATGCTGCGGTGTCTAGCTCGTGTATAGCCTAAATGACGGCGGCTCAACCTGGCTAAGCTATTGAAACAACAGACTTTAAACCTTCCCGTGGCAATGTTTGTATTTTTTACCGGAGCCGCAGGGGCAGGGTGCGTTACGCGGTGTGCCGCTCCAGCTTTCAAACTCTGCCGGGCTTGTCGGATTTTCGCGTGGGATAGGCAAAGCCGCAAGGTTGTTGTGGGCGATTGGTTCTGCAAAGGCCAAGCCACCCTGCATTGCGCCGGGCAGGGGGTGGGATTCCACCATCGGCGACGGTGAGGGTTCCTCCGGCTGGCGGAGCTGTACGTGCGCCAGCGCCAGGGTCACACGCTCTTTCAAATCCTCGAGCATTGCCGCGAACATGGCGAAGGCCTCGCGCTTATATTCGTTCAGCGGGTCGCGCTGGCCGTAGCCGCGTAGGCCGATGCCCTGGCGCAGATAATCTAGCCCAAGCAGATGTTCTTTCCAGACATGATCCAGCGTTTGCAGCAGCACGGACTTCTCGATATAGGCGTGCAACGCCTCGCCGAACTCCGCGGCTTTCGCGGCGGCAGCAGCGTTAGCTGCTTCCTCGATCCGTTCACGTAAGTGCACCTCGTCGATGCCTTCTTCTCCCGCCCACTCCACGATCGGTAGATCTAGCGCCAGTACGCGCTTTACATCGGCGGCGAGCTCGGCGGATTGCCATTGTTCAGCGAAAGCTTTCTCTGGCACGCGGTTTTCCACCATCGCTGCGATCACGTCGCCACGCATTTCGCTTACGACCTCGGAGACGCTGTACGCGCTCATGAACTCGCGGCGCTGGGCGTAAACCTCCTTGCGCTGGTCGTTCATCACGTCGTCATACTTCAATACGTTCTTGCGCATATCGAAGTTGCGGATTTCGACCTTCTTTTGTGCTTTTTCCAACGCCTTATTGATCCAGGGGTGGATAATCGCCTCGCCGTCCTTAAGTCCCAGCTTCTGCAGCATGCCGCCCATACGGTCGGAGCCGAAGATGCGCATCAGGTCATCTTCGAGTGATAGGAAGAAGCGCGACGCACCGGGATCGCCCTGGCGGCCCGAGCGGCCACGCAACTGGTTGTCAATGCGCCGGCTTTCATGTCGCTCGGTGCCGATGACGAACAGCCCGCCAGCCGCCTTCACTAGGTCGTGGTTAGCGTCGATTTCAGCGCGCAGGGCCGCGGGGTCGATATCCGGCTCCAGCGCCAAGCGCATCTCGTAATTGCCGCCGAGTTTAATGTCGGTGCCGCGGCCGGCCATATTGGTGGCAATGGTGATGGCCCCAGGTGCCCCGGCCTGGGCAACGATCTTCGCTTCTTGTTCATGGAAACGTGCGTTCAGCACGTTGTGTCGTATGCCCTTGGAGTTAAGTAAGTTGGAAATAATCTCGCTTTTTTCGATGCTGGTGGTACCTACCAGCACGGGCTGGCCACGGCCTCGACATTCCTCGATCAGCTTCGCCACGGCCTCATATTTCTCGGCGGCGGTACGATAAACTTCGTCGTCCTGGTCAGAGCGCGCCACCGGCACGTTGGTGGGAATTTCCACGACGGTAAGCTTATAGATTTGCTCGAACTCGTCTGCCTCCGTCATTGCCGTGCCGGTCATGCCGGCTAGCTTAGGGTAAAGCCGGAAGTAGTTCTGGAAGGTAATGGAGGCCAGCGTCTGGTTCTCTTGCAATACCTCCACCCGCTCTTTGGCTTCAAGTGCTTGGTGCAGCCCGTCGGAATAGCGGCGGCCATCCAGCATACGGCCGGTGAATTCGTCGATGATAACGATCTTACCGTCGCGGACGATGTAGTCGACGTCCCGCGCGAAGAGGGTGCGGGCGCGCAAGCTCTGCTGCACATGGTGCACCAGCGGCACGTTGGTGCGGTCATAGAGGCCGCCGGTGAGCAGCCCGGCGGATTGCAGCATCTCCTCCACGGTTTCTGCACCCTGCTCAGTCATGTTCACCGTGCGGGCCTTTTCGTCCTTCTCGTAGAATTCGTGTTTGCCATCCTCGGCGAATTGGCCGCGGGCTAGGAAGGCTTCCACTACTGCATCCACCTGAGCGTAGAGAGAGGTTGGTTCATCTGAGGGGCCGGAGATGATCAGCGGGGTGCGGGCCTCATCTATAAGAATGGAATCCACCTCATCGACGATGGCGAAATTGAACGGTCGCTGGACCATATCCTCCAGCCGGTACTTCATGTTGTCGCGCAGATAATCGAAGCCGAATTCGTTGTTTGTGCCGTAGGTGATGTCGGCCGCGTAGGCGGTACGGCGGTCGGGCTCTTCTACGCCGGGGATGATAACACCGGTGGAAAGCCCCAAAAAGCCGTAAAGCTGTCCCATCTGTTGGGCGTCGCGGCTGGCAAGATAATCGTTCACGGTGACGACATGCACGCCCTTGCCGGTGACGGCGTTGAGATAGACTGCCAGCGTGGCAACCAGCGTCTTGCCTTCGCCCGTTTTCATCTCTGCAATGCGGCCTTCATGCAGTACCATCCCGCCGATCAACTGCACGTCGAAATGCCGCATGCCGAGGACGCGCTTTGACGCTTCACGCACTACGGCGAAAGCTTCTTCCAGCAGGTCGTCCAGGCTTTCGCCTTGTTCCAGCCGGTTTTTGAACTCCTGTGTTTTTGCCGTGAGTGCTGCATCGTCCAGCACCGCCATCTGGGGCTCGAGCGCGTTAATGGTCGCCACACGGCGCTTGAAGCTTTTCAGGGCACGGTCATTGCTGGAACCGAAAACGGCGCGGGCGAGACTGGACAACATGGCTGGGGCGAGATCCGCACTTAACACTAGAGGAACTGCAAGCTGACATAGTCGTCAGGGGGGGCATGGTCAAATCGGAGCTGACGTGCGGTACATTGCAATGGGCGGGTCAAGTCTTGCCCGTCGCAGGGCTTTGGCCCATAGGAACGGCATTATATCAGAATAAGGTTTCATTCATGCGTCAGCTGTCTACGCTTTCCGCCTTGGCTCTAGCCCTTGCCCTGGCCGCCCCGGCGGCGTTTGCGCAGTCTGCGCCGGCGCCAGCCGCCGCCCCGGCGGATGCCAACCCCGTGGTTGCCACCGTCAACGGGATCAAGATTCACATGAGCGACATTCAAGCCGATGCGCAGAGCCTGCCGCCCGAGGCGCAGCAGCTTCCGGCCGACCAATTAATGCCGCTGCTGGTGAACCAAGAAGTGGACCGCAAAGCGTTGCTGATCGCGGCGCAAAAGGAAGGCCTGGAGAAAGACCCGGGCGTGGCCGCGCGCATGCAGGCTGCCGCAAATGTGGCGTTAGAAAACGCCTATGTGCAAAAGGCTGTGGCCGCCGACGTGACCAACACCGCCGTGCAGGCTTATTACGACCAGCATTATGCCGGCAAGCCAGGGCCTGAACAGGTCGACGCCCGTCAAATTCTGGTGTCCTCGGAGGCGCAGGCTAAATCTATCATTGCGCAGCTTAGCAAGGGTGCCAATTTCGCTAACCTGGCCAAGAAATACTCGATTGATCCCGGTGCGAAGAATGGCGGCGAACTGGGCTGGTTCTCCAAGGACGAGATGGTGCCCGCGTTTGCCAATGCGGCCTTTGCGCTGAAGAAGGGCGAGTACACAAAGACCCCAGTACACACCCAATTC
>JAKAEC010000005.1 GCA_021818425.1 Pseudomonadota bacterium | reverse complement strand
TAGAAAAACAAAACGGCGGTTCATCGCACCGCCGCAAGGCCATCCAGTCTAACCTCAGAAGCACCGTAGAGCAACCCTACAAACAACCTCGGTGGACGGGCTTCTAGCTCTGACTGACCTCGACTGTCAACGCATCTTCATCATCGCTCCCCCCCCCGGAAAAATCCAGAAAAACCCTCAATCTGCTACTGCGTCGTACACAGAACCTACCATTTTCTGCGTTGCAGCAATTTAGCTATGCGTTTAACGTATAGCTACGGGGGCGCTCATCCGTCCCCAAAATCCGAGCAGGCCCCGCCCCAAAAGTGGCGCAAACAGCCAGGATAATCGCAGGCTGGCGATACTCTTCCTCCTGGTCAGGCGCGCCGGTGGCGTCCGCGATGAAATCGACAAAATAATCCGTCTCATGCGCCGCACTAGCCGCGATCTCGGAGCAGAAATCCGTCATGCATCCGCAAGTCGCCAAGGTCTTTACCCCCGGGCTGTGCAAAATCGCCTCCAACTCAGCGCCCTCAAAAACAGGTCACCGGGCAAATTTTTCAGCCCCGACACATACCCAGCCGCAGCCGAGCCTTCCGCAAACCCCGCTCGCTCCGCCGCGCCAGAGAAATCGAACATCCGTCCAGCACCGCGCCCATGGGCCCGGTGCACATGGCGCACACAAATAACCTGCTTACGCGCCGCAGCGAATCTCTCCATCAGCCGGTTGATCCGCCTCAGCGACACCTCAGATTCCGGCCCATACAACGGCGAGTCCGGCAGCGCATAAATATTATGGACGTCGATCACGAGCAGCGCGGTATCTGCTATAAAAAGCTCCCCCAAACTTGTCACTTGGGGGAGCTCAACCTTTACGCCGCCTCGGCCAGATGACCGCCGATCACCAAGCCCACCTCGGAGCCGGAAACCTTCACGCTGTCGCCGTCCTTCACAGCCCCCTCCAGGATCAAGCCGGCCAGGGGGTTCTGCAAGTTGCGCTGAATCACCCGTTTCAAAGGCCTGGCGCCATAAACCGGATCATACCCAGCCTCAGCCAGCCAATCCCGGGCGGATTGATCAAGATCCAGCTTGATATTGCGCTCCGCCAGCAACCCCTCCAGCCGTTTGAGCTGGATGGTAACGATCGCACCCATATCCACGCGTTGCAGCCGCCGGAACAGCACAATTTCATCCAGCCGGTTCAGGAATTCCGGCCGGAAATGCTCGCGCACCCGCGCCATCACCCCGGCCTCGGCCATGTGTACATCCTCGCCCTCGGCCTGCGCCGCCAGAATATCGGAGCCCAAATTGGAGGTCAGCACGATGATGGCGTTCTTGAAATCCACCGTGCGCCCCTGGCCATCCGTCAAGCGACCATCGTCGAGCACCTGGAGCAGCACATTGAACACATCCTCATGCGCCTTCTCCACCTCATCGAATAGCACGACCTGATAAGGTCGGCGCCGCACTGCTTCAGTCAGCACACCGCCTTCATCGTACCCCACATAGCCCGGAGGCGCTCCGATCAGCCGGGAAACCGAGTGCTTCTCCATGAACTCGCTCATGTCGATTCGCACCATCGCCCGTTCGTCGTCAAACAGAAACTCCGCCAGCGTCTTGGTCAACTCAGTCTTTCCCACACCTGTCGGGCCCAGGAATAGAAAGCTGCCAATTGGCCGGTTCGGATCCTGCAACCCGGCCCGCGCACGGCGCACAGCGTTGGAGACCGCCACCAGCGCTGCCTCCTGCCCTACCACGCGGTGGCGAAGGTTGTCCTCCATATGCAGCAGCTTGGCGCGCTCGCCCTCCAGCATCTTTTCCACCGGCACGCCCGTCCAGCGGGAAACCACGGCAGCAATCGCCTCCTCCGTCACCGCTTCCGTCACCATGGTACTGTCCCGCTTGGCATACAACTGCTTCTCAAGCTCCGGGATCCGGCCATAAAGCAATTCGGAAGCCTTGCCCAAATCCCCCCTGCGCTGAGCAATCTCCACCTCGTTGCGCGCCTGGTCCAACTGCTCCTGAACCTTCTGCACATCGGCAAGCTCGGCCTTCTCGGCTTTCCACTTGGCGGTCATCTCGGAGGATCTTTCTTCCAGCTCGCCCAACTCGAACTCCAGCTTCTCCAACCGCTCCCGGCTGGCCGTATCGGTCTCCTTCCTCAGCGCCTCGCGTTCGATCTTCAGTTGGATCAAACGGCGGTCCAGCTCGTCCAGCGCCTCGGGCTTGCTGTCCACCTGCATTCGCAAACGGCTCGCCGCCTCGTCCACAAGGTCGATCGCCTTATCCGGCAAAAACCGGTCGGTGATATAGCGGTTGGAGAGTGTCGCCGCCGCCACGAGCGCGCTGTCAGTTATCCGCACGCCATGGTGCAGCTCGTATTTCTCTTTTATCCCGCGCAGGATGGAGATGGTATCCTCAATGCTCGGCTCATCCACGAACACGGGCTGGAAACGCCGCGCCAGCGCCGCATCCTTCTCCACGTATTTGCGGTATTCATCCAGCGTCGTCGCCCCCACGCAATGCAGCGCGCCGCGGGCCAACTCCGGCTTCAACAGATTGGAGGCATCCATTGCCCCGTCCGCCTTGCCCGCCCCCACCAGCGTATGCATCTCGTCGATAAACAGAATGATTTCGCCCTCGGCGGACTCGATCTCCTTCAGCACGGCCTTAAGCCGTTCCTCGAACTCACCGCGGAATTTCGCACCCGCCACCAGCGCACCCATATCCAACGCTAGCACGCGCTTGTTGCGCAAGGATTCGGGAACATCGCCGTTCACAATACGCAACGCCAAACCTTCCACAATCGCGGTTTTGCCCACGCCAGGCTCGCCGATCAGCACGGGATTATTCTTTGTCCGTCGCGCCAACACCTGGATCGTACGCCTTATCTCCTCGTCGCGCCCAATTACCGGGTCCAACTTTTGCTCTCGTGCCGCTTCGGTCACATCGCGCGCATATTTCTTCATCGCATCGAATTGCTGCTCGGCCGTGGTGCTGTCAACCTTACGCCCCTTGCGTACGTCGCTGACCGCTTTTTCCAACGCGTGCGCCGAAACACCCGCAGCCTTCAAGGCTCGACCGGCACCATTATCGCTCGCGGCCAGCGCCACCAATATCCGGTCCTGAGCCACGAAGCTGTCCCCCAGCTTGGTCGCAGCCTGCTGTGCGGCATCCAGCACGCGCAGGAAATCCGGCGTCACGTTCGGCTGTCCGGCACCCGAACCAGACACTTTCGGCAACTTCGCGACGGCAGCGTCCACTGCCTGCTTCGCTATCCCCGGATCGCCCCCAGCCACGCGGATCAAGCCGCTCGCAGCACCTTCCCCATCGTCAAGAAACGCCTTGAGCAGGTGTTCCGGCGTGATTTGCTGATTATATTCACGCATCGCAATGGTCTGGGCCGACTGAATAAAACCGCGCGCCCGGTCCGTGAATTTCTCGAAATCCATACTACGCTCCCTTCCTCGTCCCTGCATCCCAGGCAACGTCCAGGCATGCCCCTCAGTAGGCGGCACAACCTTGCAGACCTGATATGGGCACGGCCATGATTTGGCTCAAGTAGAATATTAGGGACAGTCCGCGCTCATCGAATCACTTTACCACTACCCGTTCAAAGACTTCACCCCTGAACCTCTCGCTTAAGCTCATCTCTCTCGAGGCCGCTACGTCGCCTGGAATCATTCCGTTGCTGCCCACTAGGGCGACACGGCATTAAACGAAACCCAACGGTCCGGGGTCTCCAAAATGAATTTCATTTACTTGGCCAAGAATTCCAACGTCGTAACGCTGAAAACAAGCTTTGACGACGCCTTCGGCCCGCCCATCATCACCAGCACGGGGGGGGGGCACCTCTCGGCTTTCCCGGGCATACTGGAAGGTCACGCCATGATTGCCAAAAATTTCACCGCCTTCTTAGGGGATGGAACCTGCTTTGGCGCGCAGGATGAAGCGCCAAAAATCCATTTCTTTCCTGGCCATCGCTATATTGCGAGCACAACACACAGGCAATCAACCTCACCGGCCTCTCTTTTCGCCCTCGAACAGGCCTTGGACGCTGCGCCCAACCAGCAGCCGTCTCCGTGCCAACATCTCCATCAAAGGCGGCGACAATTCGGACCAATATTCTTGGCCCAGCCACAAACTCACTATCGGAGACGCGGAACTGCTCGTCCAATAAAGGAACCGAGCGCCGCGCCATCGTCAACACGGACACCGCTGAGCGCGATATCAACCCTACAAAAGAGCTTCGCGCCCATTTTGACCATACCGAATTCGAAAGCTTTGCGGAGGTACATAAACCAACAAAACCCGCCCCGACGGCCAGATCAGGGTGCTTCAACCGGCCGCTCCGCCGGCGGATACCAACGCAGAATGAGCAACAGAAGCAAAACCCCCGGCAACGCCGCCGCCGCACAGATCTCGAAAAACGGCACATACCCGGTCTGCTCCACTATGAACCCGCTAGCCCCCGCCACCGTATGCAGCGCCATCGGCGCCAACGAGGAAAACAGCGCATATTGGGTGGCCGTGTGCTCCGACACGCATAAGCCGGAGAGGTAAGATAGAAACGCAGTATCTGAGACGGCCCCAACAAAGGCCTCCACGGCTGCGATCCCAGCAAGAATATGGGGTGTATTCGGGTAAAGCCCGAGCAGCGGATACAGACACAATGCCAGCGCCTGGAGCAGTGATGTCGTAAGCAGCGCCCGCCCCACGCCAATGCGCGCGACCAGAATTGCCCCCACCGCCGTACCGGCCAGCCCGCACATGAGCACCACAGGTCCGTTGGCAATGGCGATTGCCGTCCGGTCGAATCCCAGCGTCAGATAAAAGGGCGAGAGCATCGGGTCACCGAGCGCACCGCCCAACCGGTACAGCAACACAAATGCCAAGATCACCAGCGCCCCACGCCGTCCCCAAAACTCTGCAAACGGCTCCACCACCGCCTGGCGAAAGCGCGCCCTTACGGTAGCTCCCGCCGCCTCGCGCGCCACGTGCGGCTCTGACGCAAAAAATGCCCCAACGGGGCCAATCAGCGCCAGTCCCGCTATCAGCCCTACGGCGCCGTGCCAACCCAAATAGTTGGACAACACAGTCGCCCCGGAGAAAGAAACCATCATCGCCACGCGATATCCCCAAACTTCCCCCGCAAGGGCAATGCCCTGCAGCCGGGACGAGAAGCTCTCGATCCGCCATGCGTCGATGATAATATCCTGACTCGCGGAGCATAACGCGACCAGCGCCCCGAGCCCCAAAGTTAGCCACACATCCCGGGCAGGATCGCTTACCGCCAGGGCCGCAATACTTAACGCCAGCGCAACCTGCACCGTAATCAACCAGCCGCGCCGCCTGCCGAAGAAAAACGGTTTTACTTCATCGAAAAACGGCGCCCACAAGAATTTCAACAGATACGCCAGCCCGATATTAGCCGTCAGCCCAATTACCCCCAGCGCCACATGTTCACTGGCCATCCACAACCGCAGCGTCGGTCCGGAAAGCGCCCAAGGCAGGCCCGAGGAAAATCCTAACACCGCCATCAACCCCAGCCTCCGGAACTCTGGCCGACTCAACGTGGCCCGCGCGGAAAGGCTCATCAGGGATTATGATCATTTATGTTGCCAGCTTTCACGAAGCTGCCATTCACCATCTCGCCCTCATCCCCCGGCACCATACCCGCGGGACATTTCCCCATCCATTGCAGATTCGAGGTCATCGATATTTTACCCGAAGAGGTCGAAAAATTCGCTTTCAACTGCAAAGATTTACTGCTGCTATAATGCAGCGTCTCATGAATCTTTGCCGTTCCGGCTGGCTGCGCACATATGCCATTGATCTCATAAGTGGCACCAGAGCCAGAAACCGTTAGTTCGCTGCACCGGCTCTGGCCGACAAGTAGAAATTTCTGATCTGTCTCCGGGTCCACGCAGGTCAATGTCACCACATTCTGCGCCTGCGCCATCGGCCGGTCGTTCGGGCCAAACACACTGGTCTTGCTCTGCCAAAGCCCCGAGGCACGCGCCGGCAATTGCGCGGCATGCGCTATTGCCGTCAAATACAGCGCCGCAATTAGCCCGCCTGTTACGAATCTTACCATGCATCACAGACTACTCAGCGTATTTTTCCCGTGCAATGTTCGATGTGCCCGGCAGCGCCAAAAGCTCGTGAGGCGTCTATCTAAGCCGCGCCGTATAGTTGAGGTAGCATGATAACGATCTGACCGGACATTGACGAGTCGATCCGCCTTTTCCAAGTCTCTAAACAGCCAATCAGCACATTCAGCGTCTCAGTTTCAAGGTTTGCGAACGCTTCATACCCTGCTACCGAAGGGTATAAGGTTAGATCCTGTCGCCGGAACAACCCGACACCATCTAATCCGTCTCGATTTCCCTACGCCGGAAACCCGCATCCGTGAAGCGTTGGAACGCGTTCCTATAGTTCCACTTGTCCGTATCACAGAAACTCTAGCCGGCACCACGCGCCCGGCGACATCCCGTTTCTGCCCCGCAACCAAGTCATCGATCTTGGCGTCTACGGAAGCGTCTTTAATTCCCCTACTCTCCTCAATCCCCCCCACAACACCGACGCGAGACTCGGCATCTTCGCGCATGACGCAACCCACACGCTTTTCGGAACAGCCCGCGCAGTCCATAATGCGGGCTTTCTGCGTCTAGTTGTTTAAAACGCGCACCCAACAAACCGGATGTTTGCGGCCTCCTACAATACACGCCCTGATCTGTAACTTTGCCTCGAATGCCAGCAATGCCACCTCGACAACGCGCCGTAGCGCAAAACTCCCGCCTCCCCGCGACAACGCGTCTGCCTGACCTTCTCACGCAACAATATGTTCTTATGGATAAATTTATGGTTGGCACCGCTGGGGCTACAAAGGCCGATGCACTTCGCCGCGTATCTGGCGCCACGCCATTAATAATCTGCCCACAAAAATACGCTGGCTCTGGCCTTCTCTGGCGCAGTCTGCTCGCCGCCTCCAGACCTCGAGCAACAATTGGAAAACGCCTCTCTCCTCGACGCCACTACTCAATTCATGGTTCGACCATCCGAAGTCTCGCCGCCGCACTATATCAGCACTACCCCTTCGACATTTTGGCTACCTGTGTATAAAGGTCGAAGCCCACCAGCGGCGGAAGCGCTCTGCCACGACAAACAAGCCGGAGTATTGAACCGCTCCGCCATTCCGGAATGTTGGCGGGTCAACCGCAATTTCAACCCTGACGATACAACAGAAGCGCAAGAAAAAATCCAAAACAGAACTCGTCATCTGGAACGCCTAAATATCGTTTCCGCTCACATCGCCACCGAATTCACTCCCTTAGTTACGCGTGCACGGGGCAGGCTCTTCTGCCGGAGTGCAAGAGGCAAAAGAGGACAAGACCAGATCTGCGCCGTTGATGCACAGCTACCCACCCATCGGCAACCGGCCGCCAAAACCACACCAAAAAACCAAATATTAATCAATTTTTCCATTTTATCTTAATTTTTATATCATACACGCAGGAATTGAAAAAATTTATTGACGATTACCCGTATTGGTTGTAATCATTGCCTCATCTTAATGGAGGCTCATGTGAAAATCTTATCTTTTGAGACAATCTCAAACAAAAAAGATCTTCTTACTGCATTTCTTCGCTCGCGGATGGCAATCGTTGACGAAACAAACGATCCTGAAGAAGCCCTCGATCTGGTTAAGTTCTATGATTATGACGCCGTTTTGTTGCGGCTCTCCGAAAACCGTCCTGGAGAACTTGACCTCATCCGTAAACTTCGCCTTGCCCGCGTACGCGCACCACTCATCGCAATTGCCCGCTCCATGAGCGAAGCTACGCGCCTCAGGGTGTTGCAAATCGGCGCTGACGACTTGATCGTGGATGCCCTCTCCCACGAGGAAGTTTTCATGAAGACTCAGAATCTGATCCGCCGCTCCCGTGGTTTTCATGAAAATGCACTGCGTCTCGGCCAGGTTGAGATCAACATGAACGCAAAAAAAATCTACGCAAACGGCAAGCCTGTCATGCTCACTAAGAAGGAATATCAGATCGCTGAAATTCTAGCTCTGCGCAAAGGCGTCGTGTTAAGTAAGGAAGCTATACTGGATCATCTCTACGGCGGGCTGGATGAACCGAACCCGAAGATCATCGACGTATTTATCTGCAAGATACGCAAAAAACTCCAAGCACTTGGCGTAGATGACTTCATTGAAACAAACTGGGGCCGGGGCTACATGGCCATTGACCCGCGGAAAGATAGCCAAAACATCGATGCAGCATCGCGTAACATCGCTCAGCCTCACGCCCGGGCAATTGCTTGAACGTTCCCGATGCACGAAGTAAGGAGTTCATACAAAAAATAGCATCATTGGACGCGTGGCTTTCTGCCCCGCAAGTCTACAAGATTAGCTCATATGAAAGACACCCGACGCGTCGCGTGTGCCGCGAACGTCAGTGGCCTGGGTACAGTAACGATAAAACGCATTTTGGTGAGTCAAAATCGGCGTCGTCTGGAGCCGAGTTCAATTGCGAAAGTTTTGGCGTTGCTGTTAAAGCGTTTAATAATGATCGAAGCACGGGCGAAAGGCTGAGCACGGTCATCGCGTCAATGCGTTTGAGGACGCCGCAACGCCTTGTCCAGGAACTTTTGTTTTCTTTGCCACCGCAGCGGGCTAGACTTTACCTATCCCGTTTGCCTGGATCGTCATAATGAGCCTGATCAAAAATCGTGCAGCTGTTGGACCGCTGCATTGCCACATTTCCCTTCGCGCCAACGGGAAAACCCTCTCCAGCGTCGATGAAATGGTCAAGGCCCTCCGTCCGGAGGAGCCTCTGCACTGCGTGCGTCCTGAAGTTATCAGTAACACCGCCGCCGCCTTTCGTGCCACCTTCAACGGCAAAGTGCTGTATGCCGTGAAGTGCAACCCGGAGCCAGCCGTACTGCGCGCCGTATGGGATGGCGGGGTGCGCCACTTCGACTGCGCCTCCATCTCCGAAGTCCAACTTGTCCGTCGCCTTTTCCCCGGTGCTGAGATCCATTTCATGCACCCAGTAAAAGCGCGCTCCGCCATCCGCGAAGCCTGGATGCTACACGGCGTACGCGATTTCGTACTCGATACCGGAAGCGAGTTAACAAAAATCATGCAGGAACTTGAACAGCAGGCCGGCAAACCGGGGCTGTTCATTCGCCTGAGGCTACCGGAAATGGGTGCGGCTATTAACCTCTCTCAGAAATTCGGCGCCGAACCAGAAGCCGCCATCTCGTTACTGCACGCCGCGCGGTCGCTTACCGACAAACTCGGCGTTGCCTTCCATGTCGGCTCCCAGTGTCTGGACCCGGCCGCTTGGCGCGATGCAATGCAGCTCGCGGGTGAGGTAATTCGTGCCTCCGGCGTGCGCGTAGATGTGCTGGATATCGGTGGTGGCTTCCCCATCGCCTACCCGGACATGAGCCCGCCCCCGCTAGGCACCTTCATGGCCGAGATAGACGCTGCGTACAACGTTCTGCAAATGCCCTGGCTGAAACTTTGGGCCGAACCCGGCCGCGCTTTAGTTGGCAGCGGCGCCTCTGTAGTTGTGCAGGTGCAAATGCGCCGCGGCAACATGCTCTACATTAACGATGGTGTGTACGGTACCCTTGCCGATGCCGGCACTTTGCGCTTCCGATTCCCCACCCGTCTGCTACGCACCCGCCATAGCCGGGGGGCACCTGACACGGCTTTCGGCTTCTTCGGCCCCAGCTGCGATTCATTGGACGTCATGCACGGCCCTTTCTTGTTGCCTGATGACGTGACAGAAGGGGACTGGATCGAGATTGGCCAACTCGGGGCCTACGGTACCTGCCTGCGTACCGCCTTCAATGGGTTCGACCGCGGGACCCTGGTAGAAGTCTCCGATGGCGCCATGCTTGAAACCGCAGGCTACGAGTTACCCAAAGGTCGTGCCCCAGCAGTTGTTAAACTGCCCACCCGCATGTAAAGTAATCTGTCAAACCTTCCACCTTCGCCCGGATTTTGCCACAATCACTACACCATGCACTGGCACGCCTCCTGTGCCGCCCGGCAAAACCAGCCGGGCGGCGATGCTTTGCTGCTCCTCGGGCCATCCGGCTCGGGGAAATCAGACCTGCTTCTGCGGTTAATTGATAAGGGGTTCAGCCTCGTCGCCGATGATCAGGTGCTAATCGAGAAAGGCATGGCCAGCCCGCCACCCGGTTTAGCAGGCCTGTTGGAGGTACGCGGCCTCGGCCTGTTCCGCCTGCCCTTCGTGGCCCCCGCGCGGTTGCGCCTCATTATTTCGCTTAGTAGCATTATGGCGGAGCGTCTGCCGGCACCGCGCCGGCACGCGGGGCTCGATCTGCCTGAGATCACGCTGGACGCCGCCCACCCGTCCGCTGCCGCCCGCGCCGCCCTGGCACTGGAAGCCGCCTGCGGGCGCATCACCCAACAAGCAGGCGCCTTTGCCACATGAGCAGCACGCCAGACAGATTGCAGGTCGTGCTCGTTAGCGGCCTTTCAGGTGCAGGAAAGAACTCCATACTCCGCGCGCTAGAGGATCTCGGCTTTGAAACCGTAGACAATCCACCACTAGACACGCTGGAAACGCTTATCATCCAAGCCCAACGAAATCTCGCCATCGGCGTGGATGCCCGCTCCCGCGGCTTCTCAGCAGAATCGGTACTCGAAGCCCTCACCAAACTCCGCGCGTATGAGGGGCTGGAACCCTCCCTTGTCTATACCACTGCAAACGACGCAGTTCTCATCCGCCGCTATTCCGAAACCCGCCGCCGCCATCCGCTGGCCCAAGCAGGCCCAGTAAAGGACGGCATTGCATTGGAACGCGAACTGACAACCCCCCTTGCCCGCGCCGCCGACTGGCTCTTGGATACCTCCACCCTGCCCTTGCCCAAGCTGCGCGGCATGGTAGAGATGCGCTATGGCGCAACCTCTCCAGGCCTCGCCATCTCTTTGGTTTCCTTCTCTTACGCGGCAGGCCTTCCGCCGGAAGCAGATCTGATCTTCGATGCACGCTTCTTGAGAAATCCGTACTATGAAACAGATCTACGTCCGCTTTCAGGGCTTGACGCCGCTATCGGTAACTTTATTGAGCAAGACGCTGATTTTGCAGAATACTTCAACAAAGTTCTAAGTCTTGTTGAATTTTTACTGCCGAGGTTCGTGCAGGAAGGAAAAAAATATGCAACAATGTGTGTCGGATGCACCGGCGGACAACACAGATCGGTTTATATGGTTGAGAAATTAAGCACTCATCTTGCTCAGCAGGGCTGGCGTGTCATCGCTACCCATCGGGAAGCGGCAAAGTTCCTCGCTCCCCAGCCTGGAATTATCGGGAAGGCATGAGTCCACCCCTATGATCGGTCTCGTTCTTGTCACTCATGGCACGCTGGCTTTGGCCATGCGTGACGCCATGGAGCATGTGGTTGGCAAACAGCAGCAGCTTGCCACAGTTTGCATCGAATCAGATGCCGCGTTTGAAGGCCAGAAAGCCGAAATAGCCAGGCGCATCGCTGAGGTCGATAACGGCGATGGCGTCATCCTGCTCACGGACATGTTCGGCGGCACGCCCTCCAACTTGGCCATGTCGATGGCCTCACACCCAAATATCGAAGTGCTAGGCGGAGTTAACCTTCCAATGTTGGTTAAACTAGCCAAGATTCGTGGCCAGAGGACCCTTTCCGAGACTGTCAGAATCGCAGAGGCAGCCGGCAAAAAATACATCTGTAACGGCCGTGAGCTTCAGCCCCTTGGCCCAGCTGCTTGCAACGCGGCCGAATAGGGCATGGACGGGACTGTCATCTCGGCCGAAATCGGCATCGTCAATCGGCGCGGCCTGCATGCTCGCGCCGCCGCCAAGCTCGTTAATCTGGCTGAACAATTCTCCGCCACTGTGGACGTCGCTAAGGATGGTCAATCCGTCTCCGCCCGCTCCATCATGGGATTGATGATGCTGGGCGCAGGGATGGGCAGTTCGGTTACGCTCTCTGCCGAGGGCTTCGACGCACGGGAAGCCCTCGACGCCATCACGGCGCTTATCGAGGCCGGCTTCCATGAAACCGATTAAATCGAAACCCGCCGCCAAACTTACTCCTTCCGCGCCACGTGAAAAGCGCCTGCGGGGCCAGCCGCTCTACCCAGGAATAGGCTTTGGTCCCCTGCACGAGGCGACTGAGGCCGCACTGGTCATTCCCATCCAACCCTGTGCCAAATCCGAAATCCCCAAGGAACTAGCGCGTCTGGACGACGCCATCATCCGCTCTCGCCATCAGCTCCAAAAACTCAAATCTCGGCTGACGGCGCTTCCTAAAGATAGCCAAGCCGAAATCGCGCCGCTGCTGGATGTCCATCTGCACATGCTCGGCTCTTCCCGCCTGCTGCGCGGCATCAAGGCGCGCATCCAAAGTGGCGAACAAAGCCCGGAAGCCGCCGTCCAGACGGAGGCAGAGGCGCAGGCCGGTTTGATTCTAACTCAGGCAGGTGATGACAAAGCTGGACGCCTCCGCCGCGCGGATGAGGTGAGGGAGGTGGCGCGGCGGATCATCCGCAACTTAACCCGCCAGCCCTTTCGCTCCTTCGCCGCCTTGCCCCAAGGCAGTATTCTAGCCGCTAAAGACCTACGCCCCGCTGAAGCAGCGCTCATCCAACCAAGCCATTTCGCCGGCATCGTTACCGCCGAGGGGGGGCTGGATGGCCACACCGCCGTTATGCTCCGCGCCCTCGGCATACCCGCCGTGCTGGGCGTCTCCGGCCTGCTGGACAAAACCACGCCCGGCGCCTTCACCATCATTGACGGTGACAAGGGCGAGATCATCCTCAATGCCACTAAGGCCAGCCTGAATGCCGCGCGCAAACAGCTTTCTGCCCAAACCCGCGCGCGTCGCGCCCTCACACGGCTTCAACACTTGCCCGCGCAAACGCGCTGCGGCACCCAGATCGAGCTACAAGCCAATTTAGAGCTGCCCTTCGAGCTGAAAATGATCGCCGAATCCGGCGCACGCGGCATTGGGCTGCTGCGCTCGGAGTTCATGTTCATGAACCGCGAAGCCGTTCCGGACGAGGAAACCCAGACGCGCATGTATCACGACATCGTCGAAGCGATGGATGGCGATCCTGTCACCATCCGGCTGCTGGATTGGGGGTCAGACAAGGATGTGGAAGCGCTATCCCGTTTCCTGCCCGAAGCCTCAGAACCCAACCCCGCGCTGGGGCTACGCGGCATAAGGCTGCTGCTGCGCCACAAAAAACTGCTGGACACACAGCTGGCCGCCATCATGCGTGCCGCCGCCGCAGGGCCGGTGCGGATAATGGTGCCCATGGTCTCCGTAGCCAGGGAACTCACCGAAACCCGGGAGGCGATGCGCCGCGTCTGGCGGCGGCTGAAGCAACGGAAAAATACAATCTTGCCAGAAAAAATGCCGCCGCTCGGCATCATGGTGGAAACCCCCGCCGCAGCTCTGGCGGCACCGCTACTGGCCAAGCACTCGGACTTCTTCGCCATCGGCACCAACGACCTCACCATGTACACACTGGCAGCAGACCGGTCCATGCCCAGCGACGTGAAGCTCTACGACCCGCTGGAACCCGCCGTGCTGCGGCTGATCCATCTCACCGCCAGCTTCGCGGGAACGGCCGGGCTTCCTGTCTCCATCTGCGGGGAGCTCGCCAGCCACCCGGCAGCCACACCCTTGCTGCTAGGGCTGGGCATCCGACATCTCTCTATGCACGTCAACGCGGTGCCACGCGTGAAGCAGGCCGTCCGCGCGTGCCATCTGCAGGCCTGCGAGCAATTAGCCAACGAGGCTCTAGCCGCGCCGGATGCCGAAACAGTTCACCAAATCCTAACCAAGGCGCACGACGCTTGATCCCAGAGAAGTCTGTCCGAAACTTGCAAAGCGCTTCCCTTATCCTAAGCTGAGCCCATGTCCGGATTTCTAACAAGGGTAAGGGCCGTGCTAGGCCCTACCAATACCGGCAAGACGCATCTCGCCATCGAGCGCCTGCTATCCCACGCGTCCGGCATAATTGGCTTCCCGCTGCGCCTACTTGCGCGGGAAAATTATGATCGCATGGTCAAGGCCAAAGGCGTCAAATCCGTAGCGCTGATCACGGGCGAGGAGAAAATCGTCCCGCCGGGCGCGCGCTGGTTCTCCTGCACAGTGGAGGCCATGCCGCTGGACCGCAAGGTAGAATTCTTAGCTGTCGACGAGATCCAGCTCTGTGCTGATCCGGACCGCGGGCATGTGTTCACCGACCGGCTGCTGAACGCCCGTGGACTGGTGGAAACCATGTTCCTGGGAGCCGATACCATCGCACCCTTGATGCGCCGCCTCATCCCCGATGTTGAGATCGAAACCCGCCCGCGCCTATCCCAACTCAGCTTCGCTGGGGCGACCAAGCTCGGGCGTTTGCCGCCGCGCTCGGCCATTGTCGCCTTCTCCGCCGCCGAGGTTTACGCCATCGCCGAAGCCGTGCGTCGACAGCGGGGCGGCTGCGCGGTCGTCATGGGCCGCCTTTCGCCCCGCACCCGAAACGCTCAAGTGGCACTCTACCAGGATAAGGACGTGGATTTTCTAGTGGCGACAGACGCGATCGGCATGGGACTGAACATGGATGTAAACCATGTCGCGTTCGCGGGCTTGCAGAAATTCGACGGCCGCCAGCCCCGCCCGCTCATCCCCTCTGAAGTAGCGCAGATCGCCGGGCGCGCGGGGCGAGGAATGCGGGACGGCAGCTTCGGCACAACCGCCAATTGCCCCCCCTTGGCCGAGGAACGAGCGGAGCAGGTCGAGTCCCACGAATTCGAGAAGCTGGAGCAGATTTTCTGGCGCAACAGCGAACTGGATTTCGCCTCCGTGCCCACCCTGCTGGCCAGCCTCACAACCCTACCCAACCGGCTTGGCTTGGTGCGCGGCAATGAGGCAACAGACGTGCAGACGCTAGATGCCCTCTCCCGCGACACTGACCTCATGCGCCGCGCGCAAGGCCGGGCGGCCACACGGTTGCTCTGGGAAGCCTGCCAAATCCCGGATTTCCGCAAGCTTGCCACGGACACGCACGTGAAGCTGGTGGCCAAGGTGTTTACCCACCTGCTAGCCAGGGAAAAATTGCCAGAGGATTGGGTAGCAGGCGAGATTGAAAATCTCGACCGTTTGGAAGGCGACATCGATTTGCTCATGCAGAGGCTGACGGACGTGCGCGTTTGGGCCTATATAACGGCAAGAGCGGATTGGATGACCGATGCCGATACCTGGGCCATGCGCGCCAGGGCGGTGGAGAATCGGCTTTCCGACACGCTGCATGTAAAATTGATGGCGCGGTTTGTTGATAAGAGGGCGGCACATTTGACGAGACGCTTGGAAGACGCAGAGGCGGAAGAGTTGCAGGCCATTGTGACACCGGACGGTTTAGTGAGTGTAGAAGGCCATGATGTTGGCCGGATCGAGGGCTTTCAGTTCCACCCGGATCCGGCCACCCAAGGACCGGAGAAGAAAATTCTGCTCCGCGCCGCCCGCCGAGCACTCGGAGTGGAGATGCCACGCCGGATTCTGGCTGCGGAAACCGCCGCCGATGACGCCATCACCCTTTCAGACGACCGCCATTTCATATGGGAAAACGTGAAGATCGCCAAGCTGAAGAAGACCGACATCTTCCTCAAGCCTGGCGTCGAGGTCCTGCATTCTGAATTCCTCGATGGCTTGGCACGCGAACGCATCCGTGCCCGGCTAGCTGCCTGGCTCGCCACCGAGACAGAGAAGCGCCTTGGTGCGCTTCTGAAGGCCATGGAAAATCCGCCTACCATCTTGCGCGGCATCGTGCATCGGCTTTCGGAATCCGGTGGCGTGCTTCCGCCCGAGCCCTTCACACCGGAGTTGCGGCAAGAGGCAAAAAAGTTTGGCATAGATATGGGCCGCTTCGCCATGTACCTGCCTGCGGCGCTCAAGCCCGGTGCCGCCCGGCTGCGCGCCCTGTTCTGGGGCGTATGGTACGACCGCACCCCGCCGGAACTGCCTGCGCCGGGCCTAGTCTGCGCGCCCATGCCCAACAATTGGGGATATGATTTCGCGCTCGCCATGGGCTGGGTGCAGGTGAACGATATCATGATTCGCCTCGATGTAGTGGAACGTGTAACTCGCGAGCTGCATTACCTCGTGCGCAAACACCAAATTTTGCTGCCCCCCAACCTCGCCAGCCGTATGGGGCTTAAGCCCGAGCAACTAGCACCGACACTTAACGTGTTAGGCTTTCGCGTATTCCCAGCCAGCGTACAGAGCGACAAATATTTCGGCCCCCCAGCGCCAGCCATGTTGGGCCGTCGCAAGCAGGAACAGCAACCACGTCAACGTCAGGCCGTCGCGCCCATGCGCAAGCAGGAACGCGAGTCAGAAACGGTGACGGTGGATGCCAACAATCCTTTCGCGGCCTTGGCGGCGCTGAAGGTTGCTAGGCGTTGAGTTGAGCCAGCCAGAGACAAGCTGGCTGCGGCTGGATAAGTTTCTGGTATTCGCGCGCTTCTGCAAAACCCGCTCGGTGGCGGAGGCCATGATAGAAAAAGGTGCGGTGCGCATCAATCGCCAACCGACGGACAAACCTCACGCCAAGCTGCGCCCGGGCGATGTGTTGACGCTGGCTCTGCCGCAGGGGGTAAAAGTAGTCGAAATTATACTCCTGCCCGGACGACGTGGCTCCGCCACCGTGGCCCGGAAATTGTACCGGGAGGTTCAATAAGTCACCTTGATGGGGCTCTAGATAATCATCATCGCCATGCAACAATCGGGACGCAGCCTCCAAAAGATGAGCATGGTTCGTATAAGCCTATCCAGCATGTACTCTGGCTGCCAACTCAGCCTGAGCGCCTAGAGCTTCCAGCGCCAATTCAACATCAGTGAATTGCGCTAAATGGTCATCGTCACACGACATTAGCAACGTGCCTCGGGGGCGATACCATCAAGCTCGACAAGACGTCCCCTGTCACTTCTTCACCCACTCCAACTAATAACATATAGCCGGCGTGGCGAGACGCTACGCGAACAACACAACCTTATCGCACGCGAACACGGATCTCGCGCTAATCTGTAAGCCTGCTGGAACAGGCCTGCCCGTTAACGACGAGGTCCTGAACGCGGGCGAGATGTTGCCAGAATCATTTCAATCGCCCGTGTGGACTGCGATTGTACGCATAGTGCTGCTAAAGGCTGCATCTAACGGGCGTTTCAACTGCTGTCCAACAGCGGCGACGCGTGAAGGCAGATGACGCATTTGACCCTCGAACCAAGCGGCTGACAGCGCTCGTCCCCTGGTAAATGCAAACCGGGGACTAGTACCCCCTTTACGGTCTGAACCTTGACCTTGCTCCCTTCCCGCGCGCATAGGGGATCGAAATTTACGTGAGCTTTTCAGGAGTACCAGATGACCTACGTGGTCACCGAGAACTGCATCAAGTGCAAATTCATGGATTGTGTGGAGGTCTGCCCGGTCGATTGCTTCTATGTCGGCGAGAACTTTTTGGTGATCAGCCCAGACGAATGCATCGATTGTGGCGTCTGCGAGCCGGAATGCCCAGCCGAAGCCATTCTGCCTGACAGCGACGACCGCGCCACTGCTTGGCTGGAGCGGAACCGCGAGCTTTCCAAAACTTGGCCGAACATTACCCGTAAAGGCACCCCGCCTGCCGATGCGAATGAATGGAAAGACAAGCCAGGAAAGGAGAAGCTGCTTTCCCTGAAGCCGGGCAAGCCGTAACCTGCCACCCAATATAGCGGGCAGTTAGACAGTAAAATGCGGCCACGCGCGTGACGGGTGGCCAAAGATCTGTTACAGACAGATGATGTCAGCCGGGGCGGGTTACCGCGCCCGGCCATTTATTGTTCAAGCGGCGCCTTCACGTGCCGTACCAGCGGAGTGGTGATGACGGAAAAGCAGAAGAGCAGCACTTCAAGGAAGGCTGCGAAACCCGAACTGGAAAATGCCGCGCCAAAAGCGCCCGCCCTGGAACCTCAGAAAGAAGCTGCACCGGCCCCAGTGATGCATGGCGGCATCCCAGCCGGGCCTATCCGCCCGCTAGCCCCGCCGCGCGCCCCCGCCAAGGCGGAAGTTTTCAAGGAAGGCGATTACGTCGTCTACCCCACTCATGGCGTGGGAAAAGTGGACCGGATTGCCGTGGAAGAGATCGCCGGGCACAAGCTGGAGTTGATCTGCATTACCTTCGATGAAAACCGTATGACCCTGCGCGTGCCAACCACCAAAGCCCGCACAGCGGGCCTGCGCAAACTTACCTCCAAGAAGAACTTCGACGAGGTGCTGGCCGTACTGAAGGGCCGCGCGCGCATCAAGCGCACTATGTGGTCCCGCCGTGCTCAGGAATACGAGGCGAAAATCAATTCCGGCGACCCCTCCGCCATCGCCGAGGTGGTGCGTGATTTACACCGCAATGCCGGGCAGCCGGACCAGAGCTTTTCCGAACGGCAGATCTATGAATCAGCTCTCGAACGCTTAGCCGCCGAGTACGCGGCGCTGGAGCAGGTGGACAAACCCTCCGCGATCGAGAAATTACTAGCACATCTGAAAGCCGAATAAATAAAGAGGGCCGAAAGGTCCCTCAGACCGCTGACAAACCCCGCTCGTTTTTGAGCGGGGTTTTGTTTTATCTACGATCTGGCTCTGTGGATGGTCTGATTTGTGAGTGGGGGTCTTGCCCTCATGCTATGGTTGGACGTGGCCCTTTGGTGAGCACCATGGCGATTTTCTTGATATTTTGTACGGCGGCGGCGAGAGGCATTGGCAGGTGACGCCGATCAAGCCTCTGAACCTGGCGTAGCGGTGGCCGAGAAGGTGCTTGGCATCGGCGAAGGATCGCTCGACTGTCTCTTTTCGCCGGTTATAGACGGCCTTGCCCCATGCGGTGAGGCGGTTGGCGTCGGTACGCTCGCGGGCGTCGCGCCAGACATGGCGGGTGATGCTGCGCTCGCACTTGGCGTTGGCCGTGCAGGAGGCCAGCAGCGGGCAGCTCCGGCAAATGGCGGGGTCTGATTTATAGTGGCGGTAGCCGTCACGATCCGTCGTGGTACAGGTCAGCACCTGGCCCTGCAGGCAAATATAGCCCTCGGGGTTGTCGTGACAGACAAAATCCTTCGACCCCAGCATCGCCGGCTTGGGCGGGGTGGGACGGCGATAGCGGGTAACGCCGGGGATATTGCGGTCCTCAAGCCCCTTGGCGATGCCCGCAGTGGCATAGCCGGCATCCAGCCCCACGGCCTTCGCATCAAAACCAAAACGTTGGCGCTGGCGGTCGAGCCGGCCGAGATAGACGATGCTGTCATGCACATTCGCCGGCGTGGTGTAGGTGTCAGTGACGATGGCGTGGCGCCCATCCACCATGCGATGATCGAGGTAGAAGAAGCCCGTGGGCTTGCCGTCGCGCACGACGTAGCCACTCCGCGGATCCGTGCGGGAGATTTTGGTCTCCTTCTCTTCGGGCTGGCGCTCCTTCGGTTTCAGCGGCGACTTGCCGTGTGCGGCGCGGTCGGCGTCAATCGCCCCGTCCAGATCATCCCAGTAATCGGCACGGGATTTGGCAATCACCGCCTTGTCGTAGCGGTTCTTGTTGGCGTTGGCCTTCAGATGCGTGCTATCGGTGTACAGCACCGTGCCATCCACCAACCCGTGCGCGATCGCCTGCTCCACGATCCAGTCAAATATCGCCTGCGCCACGGTGCTGTCCTGTTAGCGCCGCCGCCGATTATGGCTCAGCGCCGAGGCGTCAAACACCGCATCCGTCAGGCGCAGACCCAGAAACCAGCGATACGCGATATTCACCTCGATCGCGCACCAGCTGCCGCTCCGAGCGGATGCCAAACAGGTAGCCAAGGAACAAAGCCTTGAACATCAGCGTGGGGTCAAGCGGCGGACGGCCGTTATCCGGGCAGTAAAGCCCCGCCATCAGATCATGGATGAACGAAAAATCAATCACAGCATCGATCTTGCGCAGAAGGTGCTCCGCAGGGACCAGCCCATCCAGCGTCACAATCTCAAGCGCCGTCTGCGGCAAGGAAGGTTTCTTCAACATCCCACCACTGAATCAAAACCCCCGGCTCACGCCAGGGGTTTGTCAGCAGTCTGAGCGGCACCGTCAGGCCCCTTTTTCATGCTACCGTGCCGCCGATGGTCAGGCCGGAGAGCTTGATGGTCGGCTGGCCCACCCCCACCGGTACACCTTGACCGTTCTTGCCACAGGTGCCGATTCCGGGGTCCAGCATTAGGTCATTGCCGATCATCTCTACTTTAGTCAGCGCGTCTGGCCCGTTACCGATAAGGGTCGCCCCCTTCACCGGAGTCGTAATCTTGCCGTTCTCAATCAGATAGGCCTCGGAAGCGGCAAAGACGAATTTGCCAGAAGTAATGTCCACCTGCCCACCGCCGAAATTCACAGCATACAATCCGCGCTTCACGGAAGCAATCATGTCTTCCTTATTGTCCTGCCCGCCTAGCATGATGGTGTTGGTCATGCGCGGCATGGGGGCATGGGCGTAGCTCTGGCGACGGCCATTACCGGTGGCACGCATGTTCATCAGCCGGGCATTCTGTCGGTCCTGAATGAAGCCGGTGAGAACGCCATCATCGATCAGCACTGTGCGGGAGGTTGGGGTGCCTTCGTCGTCAATGGTAAGAGAGCCGCGGCGGTTGGGGATGGTTCCGTCATCGACCACCGTCACACCTTTGGAAGCGACTCGACTACCCATCAGCCCAGCGAAAGCACTGGTCTGCTTGCGGTTGAAATCGCCCTCTAGGCCATGCCCGATCGCTTCGTGCAGCAGAATGCCAGGCCAGCCGGGGCCGAGCACCACCTGCATCTCTCCCGCCGGAGCGGGCACCGCGTTGAGATTCACCTCGGCCTGACGAATCGCCTCGCGCACCGCATCCTGCCAGAAATCCGGGGCGATATAGGCGCCGTAACCCGAACGCCCACCCGCGCCATGGCTACCAGACTCGCGCTTGCCATTTACCTCGAGCACAACGGAGATATTCAAGCGCACCAGTGGGCGGATATCCGCCACACGCGCCCCGCCGGCACGGATGATCTCTATCACCTGCCACTCACCGGCAATGCTGGCCATCACCTGCACTACCCGGGGGTCGGCAGCACGGGCGAAATCATCGATCCGCTTAAGCAAAGCCGCGCGGTCGGCGAACGGCGCCTCACCTAACGGGTTCACGCCTTCATAGAGCGGCGCTGCGGCGGGGATAGGGTCTGCTGCGGAGACGCTGTACTCCATCGCCTTGGCTGCGCGGATGGTTTCCGCCGCACGGGCCAGCGCCGGGGCGGAAAGGTCGCCGGCATGAGCGAAATAGACAGCCTCGCCCAGCACGGCGCGCAGGCCAAAGCCACGGCGCGTGTCGAAAGAGGCAGCGCGAATACGCCTATCATCAAGCGAGATGGATTCAGATTCCCGGTATTCCAGGAACAGCTCGCCGTCATCAGTGCCATTCAGTGCTTTCGCTACGTACTTGTGCGCCGCATCCAGATCCAGCCCCTGATTGCCATGAAACAGCTCATCCGCCTTGTTCAGTGCGTTACTCATCTAAAAACACTCCTAATCCACAGGGGCGAACGCTCTGGCAGGAACCGCAACTGCTCCGCGCAGTCCGTGGCGGGCACCGATAGCAGAGGCGAAGAGCAGAACGGCGTTCAGCTCATGCACAAAGCCGAGCTCGTTATTTCCCAATACAAGTGTTGCCATGCCCAGCACATATTGCAACGCCACCAACCCGCAGAGCAGCAGAAAAAGATCCCGCGTAGCGGACGGAAGCCTCATACGTAGGCCCATCGCCGCGGTGGCGAAAGCCATGAGCGCGGTAATGGTAGCTAGCAGCCGGTGACAGAATTGCACCGTTCCTCTGTTAGCGATGAAATTCATCCAGAACGGCGCTTGGCCGAACATGTCCGGCGGTAACAAATGGCCATCCATAGAGGGGAAGGTGTTGAACACCTTCAGTGCGCCGGAGGTGGCAACCAGCGCGCCGAAGCCCATGGTGATCCAGATGAGCAAAATTGTGGCGGTGGATAAAGCGCGCAGCGTGGAGGCCCCTTCGATCCGCACCGGCTCCGGGACGCGCAGGGTCAGGCCTGTCCAGAGCAGGAGGAACAAGATCGCCATTGCAGAGAGCAGATGCGGGGCCGCCCATTCTGGCGGGGGTGATAGGACACCGGGATCCATCCCCGTTTGCACCATGTACCAACCATAGGTGGCTTGTCCCACGCCGAGTAAGAAGACGAAACCCAGCCAAAGCGCCAGCCTACGCTGGATGCGACCTTTTAAGAGAAATGCCGCAAAGGGGACGAGGAACACGACTGCCATCAGCCGCCCCCAGCAGCGGTCCAGGAACATCGGCCAGAACAGGGCCTTATACTGGTCCATACCGATTGGGTGCACTTGGTATTGTGCGGTTTTCTGGAACAGACTGTAGAGATAGGCCCAGTCTGCCGCGTTTATGGGCGGAATAAAGCCGGTGAAGGGATGCCAGACCTGAATGGAAAAGCTTGCCCCGATGGTGCGGGCATGGCCGCCGCCAACCACCATGCCGAAGACCATGGCGGCCAGAAGTAGAAGCCAGTTTCCGACAGCGCGGTCTTCCCTCACGTTATGTGCTCGCCCCCCTTAGCCTGTAAAGCATCAGCAGAATGCCGCCCAGCAGCAGCACAGCATTCATCTGGTGCGCCACGCCGACATCGATGCGCCCCGAAACAAGGGCCGTGACGCCCAGGATGAATTGCAAGATGACGAGCCCGCCGACAACCAGCGCGCAGTCGCGCACCGGGGCTGGCGCCTCGGCCCGCAAGGCACGGACGGTGAGGGAGAGAATCGCCACTGCCGCCACCACTGCAAGAAGCTGGTGGTTGAAGATCACTGCGCCAGCACTGTTCAGTAGCCCACTCATCGGCCAGCCAGGTGGGGGCGAGCCCGTACCAACATTCTTTGCTATGCTGAAATCTGCAATGCCATGAATAGCAGAGACCATGGTGCCGCCCCACATGGCCACGAGCAGCAGCACGAGTGCAACTAAAGTGTGGCGCCGCAGACCCAGCATGCCGTCATAGCACACGGTCTCTGGCGCCCGGACAACCATAGCGGTCCATAACACCGCGCCAAACAGAAACATGGCACCAAAGAAATGCAGGGACAACCGCCAGCCTTCAACTGCAATGGAGTCTGCCCGAAAACCAGAGGAAACCATAAACCAGCCGATGAAACCCTGAACCCCGCCCAGAAGGAACAGCAAGAACAACCATTTGACCAGTCGCTTCTCGATTCGGCCGGTGAGCGCAAAAATGATCAACGGCACCAACAGCACGACACCCATCAGCCGCCCCCAGAGGCGGTGGATATATTCCGGCCAGAATAGCTGCTGGAACCCTGCAAGGCCCATCCCGGGATGCAGGATCTGATATTGCGGGATGGTCTTGTAGAGCACGAAGAGCTTGTTCCACGCTTCCTGGGAGAGCGGCGGCAGCACACCGATAATCGGCTCCCAGCGCATGATTGAAAGGCCAGAGCCGGAATCGCGCGTATAGCCACCAATGCCCACCATCACCCAGATCATGAAGGCAAGCAGGCACAGCCAGTTAGACACTAGCTTGCGGTTGGCTTGGCTAGCCGCACCACTCGTAGGGCGTGCGCTGGTTAATGCGCTAGTTGTCGGGCGGGTGACATGGCTCGGCACACATGGGCTCCTTTACGCTTTTTCGCAGGGACTTACGCCTCCACGGCCAAAATCGCCAGAGCCGGGGCCGAATATCAGCCGTTCAGTAGGGGACACGACTACCCCATTCTGGACCGCCGGGGCGGCACGTTCGGCCGGCGTTTTCCTAGCGGAGGGTAAAATTCCTGGCCGTCGAAGCCAACTGCCTCAGCGCCCTCCGTTGCATAAACATAGTACATCTTGTCGATCTGCCCCGAAAAGATGGATGATATGCGCACAGTACGGGGCAGGCCGCTCGCTTAGACGCTGGCGACGGAAAGGTGAACTTGCCCTCATTATTAGCCCCTCGCGGATGGCAGCGGCTTCCGCATAGGTGGTTGGCTCAATAATGGAGAGCACGATGTTACGCCCCCAACAATCTTACCATCTCACACGACGACCGCGCCGAACGGCGGCCCACCATGCTGCCTAATGGCGTACTTCATGACCACCTCGCGCTCGCTTTTCTTACTCCGCCGCGCAGGTCCGGCTTTGAAGCATCGCCAAAAACTCACGACGCGTAGAAGGGTTATCCCGGAACTCGCCCAGCATGTGGCTGGTTACCATGGAAACTCCGGGCTTATGTATACCGCGCGTGGATATGCATTGATGGTTCGCTTCAATAACTACTGCTACCCCCCGCGGGCGCAGCACGTCCTGGATCGTGTTGGCGATTTGCGCGGTAAGTTTCTCCTGGATCTGAAAGCGCTTGGCATATGCGTCCACCACTCGAGCCAGCTTAGAGATGCCAACCACGCGCGTGCCCGGCAGATACGCGACGTGAGCTTTGCCGGTAATCGGCACCATGTGATGCTCGCAATGACTCTCCAAACGGATATCGCGCAGCAGAATCATCTCGTCATACCCATCCGTCTCCTCGAAGGTACGCGAGAGAATGGCCACCGGGTCCTCGTTGTAGCCCCTGAAGAATTCCTCGTAGGATTTGACAACCCGCCTCGGTGTATCGAGCAGACCTTCTCGACTGGGGTCGTCGCCGGACCAGCGGAGCAGCGTGCGCACTGCTTCTTCAGCCTCTTCCCGGCTCGGCCGCGCGATGCTTTGCTTACGTTTCGCCATCTTGGCCGACTTCGTCTGAATATTCAACGCGCACTCCATTCCAATTCCGCAGCCGCCGGCAGCCCACGCATCTTATACGCTCATATGGGCAGCGCAGATCAGTCCGCAAATATTTAGACTTATCCCGTGACACTAGGGCAGCTACCATTGGACGAGGTTTGCACACCAGAACCAGACCGACAACTCACCTTCATTGCGTAGACGGGATGAGTCGATGCCAGCTTACAAAGCTTATTATGGCTTTTTCCCAGTTGAATGGTCGCCTAACACGGCATACTGCTTGATTAGCGCCACAGTGCTCTTAGCCTCAACACTTGCAATCGCTATCTAAACCGCTGATGCTTGAGATTAAGGGTAAAATCATGTTCCTTAATGTCGCCGCGTGTTCTGATACGGGCTATCCAGACTGAAGGCCGGCACCGCCACGTCAAACGGCATACCAGAGGGCAGAAGCTGCATATGGTAGGTGCCCGCCATGAACCCTGTTGCTGTGCCAAGCGGCGTGCCAGAGCTGTATTCAAACATGGCACCAGGCTCCAGCACCGGCTGCTTGCCCACCACGCCGTCGCCATGTACATACCTCACTCGACCGTTGGCATCGGTGATTCGCCAACTACGCTTCAACAACTGAATGGTCTCGACACCATGGTTAATGATGGCGACGTGATAGGCCCAGAAGAATTGTCCTTCAGAGGGCTGCGATGACTGGTCCAAATAGTCCACGCGGACCTTCACGGTAATGTCGCACGTAGTAGCTTCAAACTCTAATTGCATGGCAAGGACGGTATCGCACAAGGATGCGTCGAACAAGCAGGATGCGCCCGATGTTTTGCCCGACCGCCATCACGCTGCTACAGACTTTCCATGCCCATGCTCCCGCCGTTTAGCCGTGCCGCCTTAGCCGCTTGCATCATGCTATCCGCTTGCGCGGTGGAACCAGGCAACTTTGATCCCCCGCCGCTGACGACGCCACGTCCTGCTGCGTCTAACATGGCATTCGGCGCATTTCTGGCGGCCCGCTACGCGGATTCGGTAAACGATACAGCCAGTGCGGCGCAGTTCTATGCCACCGCGCTAAAGGCAGATCCGGCAAACCAGAAACTGGCAGCTGACGGCTTTCTCGCCGGCGTTCTATCCGGCAGCCCGGAAGCCGCGCAGTTAGCGCCGCGTCTGCCCCAAAATGCTCTTGCCCTGCTGCTGCGGGGTAATCAGGCAGCGATGAACGGCGACAACGCCGCCGCCGCGCAATTGTTCAAGGCCCTGCCGCACGACCAACTCACCGCGATGATCGAGCCGTTGCTGCTGGCCTGGACACAGTTGGGACAAGGTGACGAGCAAGCCGCCCTGAACACACTCGCCCCGGCCTTCACCGACGATTCTTTCGGCGCCGTCTATGTGCTGAACGCCGCGCTGATCGCCGATGCTGCTGGGGATATCAAAATTGCGGCACAGCTTTACGGCGCGGTTTCCGAGGATTCACCCAATCTGCGTCTCGCGCAAATTCTGGCCAGCTGGGATGCGCGGCAAGGCCAGAAAGACCGTGCGCAAGCCGTGCTGACCTCCCTCGTCACGGCGCATCCAGACCTAGCCATTGCCTTACCGCAGCTAGAAAAACAAATGCGCGCCCCGGTAATCTCAACGCCAGTGCAGGGCATGGCTGAGGCCTATCTTACCCTCGCCGCCTCGCTCACCGGGCCGCAGGCTGCGTTCCTGCGCACGGTGTTCCTGCGCTTTGCTTTGCAAATGCGTCCAGACCTGTCGGCAGCGCGGCTGCTGCTGGCAAACACACAGGTCAATGGCGGAGAGCCTGGCTACACACCTACAAAAGTGCAAATGCAAAACGCCATCAACACGCTGGCGCCGATACCGCCTTCAGATCCGCTCTATGGCCCGGCAGCCTTGCAAGAAGCCAAATTGCTGGCCGGCCTCGACAAAACGGGCCAAGCCATGGCTCTGGTTGACGGGCTTATCGCCGAACACCCTGGCAATACCGCGCTTCTGGCCGCAGGTGGCGACATCCTGCGCAATGCGGGACAGTGCTCGCAGGCCGGGCCCTATTACCAGAAGGCGCTCGCCGTGGTGGGCGACCCTCCGCCAGCTAGCGCCTGGCCTTTGTTTTTCGACCGCGGCATCTGCGAGGATCAGCTCGGCAACTGGGCGGAGGCGGAGCCAAATATCAAGCAAGCACTGAAGCTTTCGCCGGACCAGCCTTATGTTCTGAACTATCTTGGCTATAGCTGGGCCTTGCGTGACAAACATCTGGACCAGGCGAAGGCGATGCTTACCAAGGCCGCCAGACTGGACCCCAATGACGGCGCTGTGCTGGATTCGCTGGGTTATGTTGAACTGAAACGCGGCAACACGAAATCCGCGCTGGCTCTGCTCATCAAGGCGGTGGAACTTTCCCCGGACGACGCCGAAGTAAATGCGCACCTGGGCGATGCTTTCTGGCAAGCGGACGAGCCCTTGCAGGCAGGTTATCAGTGGAACCGCGCGCTGAACCTGAACCCTGGTCCGAAGCTGCAGGCCGCCCTTGAGGCGAAAATCAAGCAACATATCAGCCGAAAAGTCCAATGAGCATCGCCTCCTTCGCACCCGCTAAGGTCAATTTATACCTGCACGTCACCGGCAGACGAGCAGATGGCTACCACTTGCTGGACAGCTTAGCGGTGTTTCCCAACGTGGGCGATCTGGTAGAGGTGGAAGCGGCTACTGAACTTGCGCTAAACCTCGACGGAAGGTTCGGCGCCACATTGCAAAACGAGCCCGACAATTTACTACTGAAGGCGGCGCGTACGCTGGCGCCGGGGCGCGGAGCACGGCTGCGGCTGGAGAAGAACCTACCGGTGGCTTCGGGTATTGGTGGCGGCTCGGCAGATGCCGCCGCAGCGCTGCGGGCGTTGCGTGAGCTCTGGGCGCTAGAGGGCGTGGATTTGCCCGAAATTGCGTTGAAACTGGGCGCTGACGTGCCAGTTTGCCTATGCTCTGAACCGACCCGGATGCAAGGCATTGGCGAAGTTTTGGCGCCTGCCCCGCTTTTGCCGAGCTTCGGCCTCATGCTGGTGAATCCTGGTGTGGCCGTGCCTACCCCCGCCGTTTTCGAGGCCCGTGTCGGCAGCTTCACTACTGCCCCAGTGCTGCCTGCTGCGTGGCCCAACGTCACCGCCATGGCGGCCGATCTGCGGCTGTACGGAAACGACTTGCAGGCGGCGGCGATTCTGATCCAGCCGGTGATCGGCGATGTGTTGGCTGCCCTCGCGGCCCTGCCTGGCGCGCTTCTGGCGCGCATGAGCGGCTCGGGCGCAACTTGTTTCGCCTTGTTTAAGTCTGCTGCCCAAGCCGATGCGGCTGCAGCAACCCTTGCCACACGCTCGGGCTGGTGGTGTTGGGGCGGGGGGCTTTACCAGTCGCCCCAGACCAGCTTATGAGAGCCCACGTGCATTGGGACGTCGCCAAGCGGTAAGGCAGCGGATTTTGATTCCGCCATGCGGAGGTTCGAATCCTCCCGTCCCAGCCAGTCAAGCCAAAGGCAGATACAGCCTCACCTCGCAGCCTTCACCGGGCGCGCTGTCCAGCTCAAGCCGCCCACCCGCTCGCGTGGCAAGGCTAACCACGATGGGGAGGCCCAGCCCCCTTCCGGCGCCATTGGCCCGAGTAGTGAAAAACAGGCCTCGCGCCTGGGCAAGAATCTCCGGCGCCATGCCCGGACCGTTATCGCGCACGACAATCACGGCCCCGTCTTCCAAGGCTATAGCGCGCAGCGTCACTTCCGCGTCGGCATCCCAGGCATTCTGCAGCAATTCCAGCAACGCCTGGCGTAATCCTGCAGCATCCGCCAGCACCACCGGCGCCTCCTCAGGCAGATCAAGCGCAACGTTCCGCCCCTGCGACAACGTGACCAGTTCCCTAAGCAACGGCTGCAATGCCACAGGTTGCGGCGCATGGGCGGTTCGGCCTGAGAACAGCGACAAGCGGTGCGCGAACGCTACTAAGCGCTGGGCGGCCGCGTTCGCGCCTTCTACGTAGCAGTCAAGCCCGACGGCGCCACTGCGCACGGCGCGCAGCCGCAAAAGTTCTAAGTTGCCCAAAACGCCCGTGAGCAGATTGTTGAAGTCATGCGCAACCTGGGCGGCGAACGCCTCCACCGTGCCATCACGAGGCGACTCATCACTCCTATGTGGTGTCATGGCCACCCATAAAAAGGTATTTATTCCTTGATCATTGCAAAAAAGACACCAACCTGCAGGGCTGATACGGCTAGACTAACGCTATACTGGAAACCGGCAAGTGTCGTGATACCAAGGGGGGTTGGGTGCATGCGGATATTGCTCATCGAAGACGATGCGTTTGTGGCAGAGATAGTGACCTCTGGCATGAAAGAGGCGAATCACGAGGTAACCCACACCGCCGATGGTCATGATGGTTTCGAGCAAGCCATGGCGAATCGCTTTGACGTGATGATTTTCGACCGCCTGTTACCCGGTGGTTTGGACGGTGCCGAACTGGTACGCAAGCTACGGAACAAACGGGTGAGTACGCCCGTGCTGTTCCTCTCTGGCTTCGGTGGGCTCGGCGATTGGATAACCGGGCTAGAGGCAGGCGGAGACGACTATATTGTCAAGCCCTTCATGCTCTCCGAATTATTGAGCCGGGTGGAAGCGCTGCACCAGCGCCCCAGAGCCACTGGCTAAACGCCAGCACCGCGCAGGTAGGAGATAAGCCCCGCCGTCGAACCGTCGACCATGGCCCCGCTTTCCTTGCCTTCTACCACGGGCAGGAGCTTTGTCGCCAACTCCTTGCCTAACTCCACGCCCCATTGGTCGAAGGCATTGATGTTCCAGAGGACCGCCTCGGTAAAAACCCGATGCTCATATAGCGCAATCAGCCTGCCAAGCGTCGCAGGGTCCAGGGTCTCATACGCAATGACGAGTGACGGACGATTACCCGGAAAAACGCGGTGCGGATTGCCGCCTGCGTCTTCCAGCGTGCGCCCGAGCAGCAACGCCTGGGCTTGCGCGAGACAATTGGAGATAAGCAGCCGGTGATGATGTTCAAGCTCGGGCTCATGCCCCTTCGCGGCAATATAAAACTCGCAGGGAATTACGTCCGTACCCTGATGCAGAAGCTGGTAAAAGGCATGTTGGCCGTTGGTGCCGGGTTCACCGAACACCAGCGGACCGGTGGGGCAGGCTACGGGTACGCCCTCCCGCGTCACCCGCTTGCCATTGGATTCCATGTCCAATTGCTGAAGATATGCGGCAAAACGGATCAGCCGCTGGTCATAGGGCAAAATGGCACGGGCGGGGTAGCCCAGCGCGTCGCGGTGCCACACGCCAGCCAACGCCAGTAGCACAGGAAGATTCTGTTCCAGCGGCGCATTGCAAAAATGCTCGTCCATTTCTCGCGCGCCAGCCAAAAAGGCGCGAAAATTTTCGGCCCCGATGGCGATGGCCACCGACAATCCAACGGAAGACCAGACGGAATAGCGCCCGCCCACCCAATCCCAAAAACCGAAGATGCGGTTGGTGGAGATACCGAAGTCAGCGCATTTCTCAATAGCGGTGGATACCGCACAGAAATGCGCTGCCACAGCAGCCTCGCCCAGCGATTCAATCACCCAGCGCCGGGCGGTCGCCGCATTGGTCATGGTCTCCACAGTGGCAAAGGTTTTGGAGGAGACGATAAAAAGTGTACGCGCCGGGCTTAATCCGCGTAGCGTATCGGCGATATCCGCACCGTCCACGTTCGAGACAAAATGCGAACGTGGCCCATCATGATAAGGGCTGAGCGCGCCAGTAACCATGGCGGGCCCAAGGTTCGAGCCGCCAATGCCGATATTCACCACATCGGTAAAGGGCTTGCCGTCCACCGCTGCAATTGAACCAGAACGGACAGCTTCCGCAAAGCCCAGGAAATTTGAAAGTGCTTCCTGAATCTGTGGCACCACATTGTGGCCTTCGACCTGTACTGTAACATTTGCAGGGGCACGCAAGGCGGTGTGCAGAACCGCCCGCTTCTCGGTAATATTGATGGCATTGCCTGCAAACATCGCATCTCGCCGGGCCTCAAGCCCCGCCGCGCGGGCCAAGTCTAGCAGTGCTGCTAAGCTTTCCTCATTTAGCGAAGTTTTAGAAAAATCCAGCAAAACTCCTGCACCACGCGCGGAAAAGCGGGCAAAGCGCTGGGCATCCGCTTTGAACAGGTCACGTATATCCTGTGCGGCCTTGGCCAGCGTCGTCACTCCGGCCCAACCCATGTGGCTCATTCAATCCCTCGTTCGCGTTCTCTCTGCAGCAAACTTAGCCGTTCCTGGAGCGAAGCCAAGGGGCTAGCCCTCCAGCCGCACTCCGGGATGAAAAAATGCATAAATCGCCCGTGCCGTCGTGCGGTTGATACCGGCGACGGCCTCCAGGTCCTTCACTCCTGCCCCTTTTACCCCACGTACGGAGCCGAAATGCAGCAGCAGTGCCTTTTTACGCGCCGCGCCAATGCCAGGCACCTCGTCCAACTCGGACGCCGATATTTTCTTGCTACGCGCGGCGCGGTGGGTAGTGATGGCAAAGCGGTGAGCTTCGTCCCGCAGCCGCTGCAGAAAATACAGCACTGCATCGCGCGGCGGCAGCTGAAAGGGCTGGCGGCCTTCCATATAAAACCATTCACGCCCGGCATCGCGGTTCGCCCCCTTGGCGATGGCGACCACGGGAATATCCTCGAGGCCAAGATCCGCCATCACGGCCTTCGCGGCGGAGAGCTGCCCAGCGCCCCCGTCGATCAACACCAGATCCGGCCAAGTTTCTCGGGTGCGATCAGGGTCTTCCTCTAAAGCACGGCCGAATCGACGCCGCAGTACCTCGCGCATCATGGCAAAATCGTCACCTGGCGTAATGACGCTCTTAATGCTGAATTTTCGATAAGCCGATTTCATCGGCCCTTCGGCCCCCGCCACCACCATCACGCCATAGGCATTTGTGCCCATGACATGAGAATTATCGTAAGCTTCGATGCGTCGAGGCGTTTCCGGCAGGCTAAACAATTCCGCCACACCGGTCAGAAGCTTACCCTGTCCTGTACTCTCTGCGAGTCTTCTCTCCAGCGCCTCGCGGGCGTTAGTGATAGCATGACCTACCACCCCCACCTTCTCACCACGTTGCGGCACTGAGATGTGTACCCGTCGTTCCGCCTTCAAGCTTAGCGCGGCTTCCAGCAGGGCTTGTTCCTCCGGCGCGTGACTGAGCAGTATCTGCGGCGGGGAAGGCTTGTCGTCATAGAACTGGGCGACAAAAGCGGCCAACACCGTCTCCGGGCTGTCATCCTTCGCCACGGAGGGAAAGAAACTGCGATTGCCGTTATTGCGCCCGCCCCGGATGAAGAACACCTGCACGCAGGCCTGCCCGGCTTGCTGGTGCAGTGCGATAACGTCCGCGTCGCCCAAGCTAGAAGGGTTGATCACGTCATTGCCTTGCACATGGGCAAGGCCGCGAATTCGGTCCCGTAACGAGGCCGCCCGCTCAAACTCTAGGTTTTCTGCTGCTTGCTGCATTGCAGCGGCAAGCTCTTTCTGCACACCGCCGGACTTTCCCCTGAGGAAATCCGTGGCCTGGGAAACCAATGCCGCGTATTCGTCCTTGCTCACCCGACCTACACAAGGCGCTGAGCAGCGTTTGATCTGATACAGTAGGCAAGGCCGGGTGCGGTTGGCGAACACGCTGTCGGCGCAGGTGCGAAGTAGGAATAAACGCTGCACGGCCTGAATTGTCTGCTTCACCGCCCAGGTAGAGGCAAACGGCCCCATGTAGAAATTCGCCTTTTCCTGCGCGCCGCGATGCTTACCTAGGCGCGGAAACTCTTGCCGCGCGGTCAGCACTAACCAGGGATAGGACTTATCATCCCGCAGCAAGATATTATAGCGTGGTTTCAAGCGCTTGATGAGGTTCGCCTCAAGTAGCAGCGCCTCGGCTTCGGTGTGGGTGGTGAGGATCTCCATGGCGGCAGTGTCTGCCACCATGCGCCGCAGCCGCTCCGGCAGGCGGGAAATCTGCGTGTAAGATGTCACGCGTCGCTTCAGGTTAAGCGCTTTACCAACGTAAAGCGCTTCGCCTTTTTCATCCAGCATCCGATAGACGCCCGGGCTTTCTGGCATTGTCGCCAGCACGGTTTCGATGACCGAGATACCTACTTTGTGCAAGAGCAACTCATCCTCACCACCCTGTGGATAAGTTTGTGGATTCACTGTGCTCAGTCCCTGGACATCTCGTTCTGGCATTTTCTGCGCATATCAGCCATGAAAAACAGTTATTAACAGTTAACATTTTGATTTTAAACGTAAATTTTATTATCGTTTAGACATCTCACTGTCATCAAGCCGCGCCAAAACCCCTTGATCCTGCTCAATTCCGCCGCGTGGACAACTAGACGTTTCGGCGTTCGATCTCCACTCCCACGCTAGCGGCATCCGCCACCGCATCCAGCTTTTCGACCATCACCCGAGCCACTCGGATTTGGCTGTTGCGCAAACATGCCTCAGCCACGCGCTCGGCCAGTGTTTCAACCAGTTGCACATGCCCCGAGGCGACAACCACGCGAACCGCATTGATCACTGTGTCGTAATCCACCACCCGGCCAAGATCATCCGCCCCCACGACGGAGCGGGAGACAAAGCTGGCTCCGTCATCCTCTACCGCTAGGTCAAGGTTTATCCGCACGCGTTGGGTTCGGCCATGCTCATGCGCGTAAACGCCAATTCGCGCCGGTAAAACCAGGTCGCGGACAAACATGCGCCTAGTTGCGCGGCCAACATCGGCAAAACGAGTTTGATCCATGCAGCATCTTTTGCGCCGGGCGAGACGGATTGGCAATCAGCTGGGGTTTCTGGGTGAATTACGTTAACTTCGCAGCATGAAACGGTTCCTGATGCTCCTCGCCTTGCCCCTGCTGTTGGGCGCTGCGTCACCTTCGGTAACGCCAAAACCCTCCCCAGCACTAATCCATGCCTCCCATGCCTGGATACGTTACCTGCTGCCCGGCCTGCCCGCTGCAGGCTATATGACGCTTACGAATACCGGTGATGCCACCACCAGGCTCGTGAAGGCTAGCTCGGTCGACTGCGACACCCTGATGCTGCATGAAAGCAAGACCGAAAGCGGCACCGCGACGATGACGATGGTAAAAAGTATCACTATCCCCGCCCACGGACGGGTTCGCCTTGCCGAGGGAGGTTATCACCTGATGTGCACGAAGCCAAAGATGACGGTGGGCGGCAATGTGGGCATAACACTGTCTTTCAGCGATGGCAGCAACCTTCTGCTGCTCGTACCAGTTTACGGCCCGGCCGGCCCGCGCGAAGGTTGAACCCGCCACGGTTGGCAGCAGAGCTGCAAGGGAATATGGGTTTCGCTAGATTTTCACGATTTGAGGATACGCCAATGCCCGACGCCAATTTGCCTACAGATTACAAGGTCAAGGACATTTCCCTGGCTGAATGGGGCCGCAAGGAAATCTCTATGGCCGAGGATGAAATGCCAGGCCTAATGGCGCTGCGTGAGGAATTCGGCAAATCCAAACCGCTGAAGGGGGCACGCATTGTCGGCTGTCTGCACATGACCATCCAGACGGCCGTGCTGATCGAAACTCTGGTGGCGCTAGGCGCCTCCGTGCGCTGGTCCTCCTGCAACATTTTCTCGACACAAGACCAAGCCGCCGCCGCCATCGCCGCCTCTGGCATTCCGGTATTCGCTTGGAAGGGACTGAGCGAGGAAGAGTTCTGGTGGTGCATTGAACAAACGCTGCGAGGCCCGGATGGCTGGACACCAAACATGATCCTGGACGATGGCGGCGACGTAACGCAGATCATGCACGACAAATATCCCGAGATGCTGAAGGACGTGCGCGGCATCTCTGAGGAGACCACTACGGGCGTACACCGGTTATGGGAGATGGCCAAGACAGGTAAACTGCTCGTGCCCGCCATTAACGTGAACGATTCGGTTACCAAGTCCAAGTTCGACAATCTCTACGGCTGCCGCGAGAGCTTGGTGGACGGTATCCGCCGCGGCACAGATGTGATGATGTCCGGCAAGGTGGCCGTGGTGTGCGGCTTTGGCGATGTGGGCAAAGGCTCCGCCGCCAGCTTGCGTAATGCCGGCTGCCGCGTGAAGGTGTGCGAAATCGACCCAATCTGCGCCCTACAGGCCGCCATGGAGGGCTACGAGGTAGTGACCATGGAGGACGCCGCCCCGGTGGGTGATATTTTCGTGACCGCAACGGGCAACGTGGACGTCATCACCGTCGACCATATGCGCGCCATGAAGCACCGTGCCATCGTCTGTAACATTGGCCATTTCGACAGCGAGATTCAGATCGAAAGTCTACGGAACTATAAATGGGAGAACGTAAAACCGCAGGTGGACGAGGTGGTGTTCCCTGACGGTAAGCGCCTGATCGTGCTCTCGGAGGGGCGGCTAGTGAATCTAGGCAACGCCACCGGGCACCCAAGCTTCGTGATGTCCGCCAGCTTCACAAACCAAGTGCTGGCGCAGATCGAGCTATGGACCGCTCCTGCGAACAAGTATGAATGCAATGTATATGTACTGCCGCGCCATCTGGATGAAAAGGTCGCCGCCCTACACTTGGCCAAGGTGGGCGCGAAACTCACCAAACTCTCCCAGAAGCAGGCAGAATATCTGGGCTTGAACGTTGAGGGACCATTCAAGCACGAACAATACCGCTACTAATGCGGCGCCTCGGCGGCATCCTATCCGTAACGGGCCTCGGCCTACTCGCGGGCGGGATGCTGCTATTTCCGCTTTTTACCTATTTGGCCTTCGCCCGACTGCCGCTGGCTGTAGCGGGGCCATTTGTAAAGGGCTGTTTCCCCAGCTATTACGGCTTTATGCTAGTCACCTCCGGGCTGGCGCTCATCGGCTGTCTGCTCCGGCACGCGCCATGGGCCACGATCGTGCCGGGCCTTACCTTTGCCGCCACCATCTGGGCTTGGTTCTGGCTCATCCCACTCCTCAACGCCTACCAAGCAGCCGGCAACACCGCCGCCTTCAACCGCGGCCACACGATCTCAATCTGGATGGATGGCATCGAGTTCTTGGCCGTGCTGGCCGTGCTGATCCGCGAAGGTGCAGGCCTCGGCTAGAGTAATATGCATTAGATTGACGCGGCGGCGGCAAAGCAAATACGTTAAATTATTTACCAAAACATAGAATTAGAGCATTTAGCCAGGGGCTGAATACTCTACAAACTTTTGTATCCACCGATTTTCGGGTATTTCCACTAATATTTCCACTAATCCGCTCTTCGATTGATACCTTGATTCTAGAACATCTTACTCACTGTATGATCTGGCCCTTCGCCTCTTTCTATACGCGAAAACAGCCCCAAACGTTGGCTATATCATCATCGCACCAAACGTCTCCGAGACAAGTGTTTAAGAAGCAGGCTCGCCGTCCTTATAGGAGCAGTGATCTTCCAAGAGGTAGAATTTTTAATTGCTTCCACAGCCATTTCTTCCTGAGCTTGGTCAGTTTTTCTCTGGTTCATAAGACCCACGATACAGGTGAACGCAGCATTTAATGCACGTTCATGTGAAAAAATCTTCTCTGCATCGACAAAATCTGGATATTTATTAAAGTCTGCAGAGAAGAGAGACGTCCGATACGGAAACCACAGCTCCCGTATCCGCTCATTGCTGTTTCGAAAATTCGCATAAAACCGCTGAGCTGCAGATCGTGAGGGTACGCGCGGCTCGACGACGAGATTTGTCTCTAAAATTGACAGGCATATGTTCTGTATTTCTGCAGACCGTTGATCATCCAATTCAAGACTGGCATTGACAAGATATGCATTCAGCATGGCGAGTAGCTTTCGTCCGTCGTTGGTTACTGCACGATTCTGTCTCTCAGAATCCTCAGACAATCGCGCAGGCAGGCCGCATATCACAAAGAAATCCGAGATAATATTACTACTCAAGAACAACTCTTCGTCATAAATCTGTGGTCTCACAAACTGTTTGCAGAACACCGCTACGTAGCGCCTCAGCAACAAATCAAAATCGCCATAATTGGCCACAGCCGGATCTATGGAACTCTCACCGCTTTGGCCAAAATCCGGAACGGCAGGGAAAATATTTCGGATAGCGCCTCCGAAACGACGATACGTCGAGTACAAACTACCGGCCATGATGTCCTGGCGGCACAGGTAGGCAACCACTGTTACAGTTTCAAAATATTGCTCGAGCAAGGCATGAAGCTTGCCAATATGCTCTGTAGAAGTTAGCCGACTGTGGCAGTGTTCGTTTGAGAATATCACGGTATGCAAATTGGCGGGCAATGCCGCCATCTCATCTGTCAACGCGTTTGCGCATTGAACGGCACTTCCGTTAGGTCAGCTGTGTTTTCCGACGCTGCGTAAGCCGCCAATGCGATGTGGTTCTGCTCGCCAGGAAGGTCGGTTACCAGAAGCCGAAATATGCCAACTCTTTCCGCTTGCGGGCCAACAGGTTCTGTATCGCCGTCGTGCCGGTCTTCTCAGTGCCAATATGCAGTATCGCGCCCCTTTTTTGTGTTTCCACCAATACCAACAGAATTTCCTTTACAAAAATTGACAGATCTAATTCTGTTCAACTTTTTTCGTTACAATACAAGGCCATTTGCCAAGCCCACAACACAATAAGGTGTCGCCTTGGTGTGCCTATATCTATCATTAAGAGCGGACCACCGCGATACCGTCGGCACACCTTCAGCGCAAAAGGTCCGCTCCGAAAGTTCCTTCTAGGCGACGCTATACTTGGGTAGGCTCGAAATCCATCGCCATAGCCACTCAAAACCCTAAGCTTGCGTAAAGTCCACGATCGCGGCAAAGCCCTGATCTGTGCCAAAGGCGAGTTGCCCACCATCAGCGTTCCAAGCCAAAGCAGTAACGTTTCCCCGCCCCGGCCCGCAGACCGGCAGCACCCGTTCGCGCCCAACATCCACGACTAGCACCAGCCCGGTATCGAACCCCGCGGCCACCACCTCATGCTGCGGATGGCAAGCCACGCGCTTCACCACGCCATCCCCCATGCCCAACTCCGTCGGCGGTTTGCCCATCGGCCCTCCGCCAAAAAAAGGCCAAAGCACGATGCTCTCCGCTCCGGCAGTAGCCAACCAACGGCCCGATTTTGTAAAGCCCAAAGATTCCGGCTTGGCAGGATAACCTGACATGCGCATATGCGTACCTTCGGGAAGGGTCCAGCCATGTAGTGCGTTCTCCTGCATCGTGGTCACCAGCGCCTCGCCCGCCGGATGCAGTGCCACGCCCGTATGGCTGCCCTTCCATTCCAGCTTCGGGGACACGGCGGAACCCGAAGCGGTGAACCACATGCTTGCTCCGTTATAATGCGAAACGGCGACGCGCTTGCCCTTAGCGTCGAACGCGATACCCGTGACAGTGGAGGCATGCGCCAATGTTTTTAGCACCTCGCCAACTGGGCTCAGAAAATACAAGTTTTTGCCGGCGGAAGCCGCCAGCAGCGCTCTCTTGCCGGCAAAGGCGGCCACCTGTTCGACCCATTTTGAGCCAAATTTATGCAATTGCAGCACGCTGGTATCTGGCTTGGTTAGCACCAGCCGTCCGTCGTCGCCGCCGGTAATGAAGCCGCCTTGGGGGTGTGCAGCTAGGCTCAACACCGCGCCGTCATGCGCCACCGCTACTGCGTGGCCGGGACCAAGGCGCAATGTGCCATCACCCAGGGCAAAGCCTGGCACTCCGCTGGCATCGAACGAAACCGCCGTGACATAGGCGCCAAATTGCGCCGCGCGGCCGCGCCTATTTAGCAATTCATCAAGATCAGACATGACTTTGTCTTGCCCCGGCGGACGCCAAGGGGCAAGGGGCGACCCGCGGGCATGGTCACGCCGTCATAATTTCCTTGATAGGCTCCTAGGGTCGTGGCATTCTGGCGCATGGCTTCGTTAGCCCCGCCAACTGCTTTTAATTTGCACGCAGAGATGATGATTCTTTGCGCACGCATCGGTTTTAGCCCGCCCCCGCTCTGATCCCCCCTATGCTGCGGCACAACGCGCAAGCATGCGCCATTCAGAAACCAGCGGAGCGCACCATGTTAGACGATATTAACCAGGAGATAAACTGGCAGGCACTCGACGCCGCCCATCATTTTCACCCCTTCACCGACCATAAGGACCTGCATGCGCATGGCGTCAGACTGATTACCTCGGCCGAGGGAGTATACCTGCACGACTCCAACGGCAACAAGATCATGGACGGTATGGCTGGCCTATGGTGCGTGGCCGCCGGTTATGGTCGCAAGGAGCTAGTGGCGGCCGCCACCGAACAAATGTCGAAGCTTGCATATTACAACAGCTTCTTCAAAACTACGAACGAACCAGCCGTGTTGCTGGCAACAAAGCTTGCGGAAATCTCCCCGGATGAGTTCGAGCATGTGTTCTTCGCGTGTTCCGGCTCCGAAGCGGTAGATTCTGCCATCCGTACTGCACGGGTTTATTGGCAAACGATCGGCAAACCGCAGAAGAAGATTATCATCGGCCGGGAATATGGCTATCACGGCTCCACCACTTTGGGTGCCTCAGCCGGCGGCATGAAAGACATGCATCGTCAGGCGGGCGACCTGCCGAACTTCGTCCAAGTGCTACCGCCCTACTGGTACGGCAAGGGCGGGCAAATGAGCCCGGAGGAATTCGGGCTTTACGCCGCAAAAGAGGTCGAGAAGAAAATCCTCGAACTAGGTGCCGAGAATGTCGCGGCTTTCATCGGCGAACCAATCCAGGGTGCCGGCGGCGTGCTGATTCCGCCCGAAACCTACTGGCCGGAGATCAACCGCATCTGCAAACAATACGACATTCTGCTGATCGCCGACGAGGTGATCTGCGGTTACGGCCGTACCGGAAAATGGTTCGGCACGGATTATTTCGGCATTAAGCCGGACATGATGACCACTGCAAAGGGCCTCACCTCTGGCTACCTGCCGCTATCGGCTTTGCTGATGAATAACCGCGTGGCGGATGTGTTGATTAACGAGACGGGGGAGTACTTTCATGGCTTCACCTATTCTGGACATCCGGTTTCATGCGCCGTGGCACTGAAGAATCTCGAAATTCTGGAGAATGAAAAACTCGTTGAGAACGCTGCACGCAAAGGCTCGCTGCTGCGCGAGAAGTTGAACGAGGCCATTGGTGACCTACCAATCGTGGGCGAGATCCGCGGCGTTGGCCTTATCGGCGCCATCGAGCTCACGGCCGACAAGCGCACCCGCAAATTTTTCGAAAGGAGCGGCCGCGTCGGCGTGATCTGCCGCGACCATTGCATCAGGGGCGGGTTGATGGTGCGCGCCACGCGCGACACCATGCTGTTCTCCCCACCGCTCACCATCTCGGAGGCGGAGATCGAGAAATTTGCCGCGATGTCCAAAACAGCTTTCGAGGCAACCTATGCGGATGTGCGCGCGGAGGTAGCGCCGTGAATATGCTTTCCAATCCAGACATCGACACCAAAATGACGCTGCTGGCCGGCGCGGATTATATCGAGGCTTTTGTGGTCGACGTTAACGGCGTGCCTCGCGGCAAATGGCTGCAGCGGGACAAGGCCAAATCTCTGCTAGGCTCTGGCATTGCCATTCCGCGCTCGGCTTATTTGCTTGACATCTGGGGTCGCGATATCGCCGAAGGTGGCATTGCCTACGACACGGGCGACCCGGACGGCTTATGCGTCGCCGTGCCTCATTCCATCACCCACATGGGCTGGGCGGAGGGCAATGTGGTGCAGGCACTACTGACCATGCGCGAGGTCGACGGCAGCCTCTATTACCTTGACCCCCGCGGCGTGCTTACCCGCGTGCTAGAGCGATTCTCTAAGGCGGGACTTACCCCCGCCCTCGGCGTGGAACTGGAATTTTACCTAGTAGATTCCGGCCGCCATGACGGATTGAAGATAGCCCCGCGTGGCGCCGATGAATCCGGCTGGCGCGGCTGGCAGATCGACGCCGTGGGACTGGGCGAGGTGCATGATTACGAGCCGATCCTGCGTGAGATGATGGCCTGCGCGAAGATGCAGGACATCATTCTCGAAACATTAGTGAGCGAATCCGGCCCGGGCCAGTTCGAAGTTACGCTGAGATATTCCACTGATACGCTGCGCGTGGCCGACAGCGCCACCTTGTTCAAGCGGACCATCAAACAGGTAGCACGCAAGCATGGCCTCACTGCCACCTTCATGGCCAAGCCTTATGGTCAATGGGCGGGGTCTGGCATGCATGTGCACATGTCACTGTTCGACAACGCAGGCCAGAACATCTTTGCCAGTACACCAGAACGCGGCACTCCAGAACTCTACCACGCGCTGGGAGGCATCATTCATAACATGCCGGATACGATGCTTACCTTGGCGCCGCATGCCAATTCCTACCGCCGGTTCGCGCCAGGCGTGCATGCCCCGACCTATGGCGATTGGGGGCATGACAACCGCATGTCCTCCATACGTGTCATCACGACCGACCCGACGGCCTCGCGCATTGAGCACCGCGTCGCCGGGGCGGACTGCAACCCCTATCTTGCCTTCGCCTCGCTTCTTGGCACCGCCCTGCAGGGCATCGAGCTCCGGATGGACCCTGGCCCGGAAACCCACGGCACTGTCCGCAGCCCCTCTGCCCCGCCGTTGCCTATCGCCTGGTCAGGCGCGCTGGACCGTTTTGCCTCTTCCGCCAACATGGAAGATATTTTTGGCAAGGATTTCCAGCGCTACTACGTGGCTTGCAAGCGCCAGGAGATCAGCGAGATGCGCAAGCGAATCTCCGACGTAGAATATGACGCCTATCTGAAAAATGCCTGACTTACGCACGGGAAACGCCATCACACCGAGCAAGGCGGGATTCGCTATGCCGGCGGAATGGACGCCACACGCGGGCTGCTGGATGATCTGGCCTGAACGCACAGACAACTGGCGCTTAGGCGCCAAACCCGCGCAAAAGGCGTTCGCGCAGGTCGCCACCGCCATTTCACGGTTTGAACCCGTGACTATGTTGGTAAACGCCGCGCAGTACGCAAATGCCCGAGCCTTGCTTCCGCTCGAAGTCCGAGTGGTGGAGATGAGCAGCAATGATGCCTGGGCGCGCGATATCGGCTGCAGCTTCCTGCTAAGTAAAACCGGCGAACTCGCCGGCGTCGACTGGCCGTTCAAAAGTTGGGGCGGGCTATACTTCCCCTGGGACAAAGACGACGCCATCGCCGAAAAAATTCTGCAGATCGAACGCGCGAAGCGTTTCCGTGCTCCGCTTGTCATCGAAGGCGGTGCCTTTCATGTGGATGGGGAAGGCACCGCGCTCGTGGTCGAGCAATGTGTGCTGAACAAAAATCGCAATCCGGACGTGCGGCGGCACGACATGGAACGGATGCTGAAAGATTACCTTGGCGTCTCCCATGTCATCTGCCTAAAAAATGGCATTCCGTATGACGAAACAGACGGGCATGTCGACAACCTGGCCTGTTTCGTAAGGCCTGGTGTCGTACTGCTGAGTTGGTGCGAGGATCCTTCTGATTTACATTACCAGATCAGCCGCGAGGCAGAAGCGTTGCTGACAAATGCGCACGACGCTAAGGGACGCAAGCTTGTGATTGAGCGCATCCCGATGCCGACCCCAATGTTCTATACTCAAGAAGAAGCCGAAGGAGTGGATGCGACCGCCAGCGGCATGAATCGCAAAGCAGGAGAACGTTTGGCCGGTTCTTACGTGAATTTCTACATTGCCAATGGTGCCATCATCGCCCCTGCTTTCGGGGTAGAAACAGACGAGCCCGCTCGAGACGCACTGGCTAGGCTATTCCCGGAGCGCGAGATCGTAATGGTGCCAGCGCGCGAAATTCTGTTGGGTGGCGGCAATATCCATTGCATCACGCAGCAACAGCCTAAGGCTATTTAATACGCGCGTAGAGGCGCAGCTTCCGGCAGAAAAGTGGCCTGCTGGATATTTTGTACCAGCGTATTTGAGATAGCGCGGTCATGTGGCCTGGTCGAGATCAATTATATTTGGCTGGATGGTTTGTGGCGCAGGCGGCTTGTATCCAAGCGCTGAATGTGGCCGCAACGTATTGTAGTGATGACGCCATTGCTCGATGAGGATTTGCGCTTCCTTCAGGCTGTAAAAGATTTCTCCGTTCAGTAGCTCATCTCGAATTTTGCTATTAAAGCTCTCGCAATATCCATTCTCCCAAGCTGAACCTGGTTCAATATACAGCGTCTGCGCTCCTACATTGGCGAGCCATGCCCGCACCGCCTTTGACGTCATTTCCGGCCCATTGTCGGAACGAATATACTCAGGCACGCCCCTGGCCATCATCACCTTGGCCATGGTCTCCAGTACACCCAGGCCGTTAATTCGGCGTGCCACTCGAACGGCTAAGCATTCTCGGGTGAATTCGTCGATCAGCGTCATCAGCCGCAGCTTGCGGCCATCATGCGTCTGCGCCTCCACGAAGTCATAAGACCAGACATGATTACGCCGCTCTGACCGTAGGCGGATGCACGAGCCGTCATTCAACCAGAGCCGACCTCGGGGTTTCTGTTTCTGGGGAACCTTCAGCCCTTCCCGGCGCCAGATCCGCTGGACACGGTCAGTGCCAGCCTCCCATCCGCCAGCCTGGAGCAATGCTGTAACCCGCCTATAGCCATAGCGGCCATAATTGCCGGCCAGGGCGATGATGGCCTGCGTCAGCTTATCCTCATCAGGGCGGCTTTGGGAGACGTAGCGCTGCGTGCCGCGCGAATGGTCCAGAAACCGGCAGGCGCGACGTTCCGAAAGATGATAGGTCTCCCGGATTTTCGCCACCGCCTGCCGGCGCCGTTCAGGGCTTACAAGTTTCCCGCGGCAACGTCCTTGAGGATCTGCTTCTCAAGCGACAAATCTGCGACCAATCGCTTTAAACGATTGTTTTCTTTCTCTAAATCCTTCAAACGCCGTGCCTGATCCATGTCCAAGCCACCATACTCTTTGCGGTATCGGTAGTAACTTTTGTCAGAAATCCCGGCCTCACGGCAGGCAACCTGGACCGTCTTGCCTTGGCCCGTCTGAACCTCAATCTGCCGCAACAGCACAACAATCTGCTCCGCGCTCATCCGCTTCTTCGGCATAATAATGCCTCCTCTCTAAACCAGCTTGTCTCAATTCAACTGGTTCAAAAATCCCCAGGCAGGCCACGTACGAACGCCGTCCGTTCCGGCGCCGCCTCCTGTGAGAAAAACCGCAAAATCGCCGGAATGACGCACGATCATCCAAGGCTTCCGACAGTTTCACATCCGAGAGATCATACCAAACCGCCAGCAACATCGCCTTAAACAAGGCCAAAGGCGGACAGGCTGCTTCACCTTTCGAGGCGCCGTAAATGTCATCCAGTATGGCTTCAAGCGGTGCCCAATCAATCAAGCCCGAGAGCTGGTCCAGGAACGATCTACCATGCCCGCTATCAGGAAAATGCAATGCTTCCTGTCCAATCCGGCGACGTGGCATCTCAACCTCAAATTCGTCACCATAAAGAATCAGATAAATCCGAGCCGTTACAACCATACCCGCACAGGTCTCATACCGGCCCAGGGTTTATTGCCACCTTTATTGTCGCGGCGGATAAACGTCTCAAAACCCAACCAGAAGACCGAGGTCTTCATTACAGCGCTTGCCGGAAGGTGAGGTTCAGCCGGGCGGCTCCCGTCAGCCTATGTACCCCCTGCTTTACCGGTGCCACGCCATGGAAAAATTTCCGCGCCGCGCCGCCCCACACCAACACATCACCACTCTCCAAGAACAGGCGGGCGGGTTTGTCCGTTCGTCTTGGCCCACCCCAAAGAAAGAAGGCCGGTAAACCCAGGGACACTGAAACGATAGGCGCCGAAAAATCCTGTTCGTCGACATCCTGGTGCAGCGTCATTTTGGCGCCCGGTTCATAACGGTTGATCAGCGCCACATCAGGTACGAATCCCGCAAACCCGCCTACCGCTGCCGCGCGCGCAGCCAGGCTTCGGAAAATATCGGGCATCTCCGGCCAAGGTTCACCGCTCAGGGGATCCCGACGCGCATAGCGGTAGCCTTTGGCGTCGCTTACCCATCCCGTTACGCCGCAATTGGTCATGGCGGCGCTCATCTCCTTACCACCCGGGGTCTTCATGCGCCGGAAGGGTGCTGCCTTCACCACCGCCAGGACAACCCGCACCAACTCCGCTTCCTCGCCCAAAGCAAAGCCAGGCATATAGGTGAGGCCGTGCAAAAACGGCGTGTCAGGAAACAGGTTCTGACTCATGTCTAGCTTCTCGCGCTAACAGGGCGGCCCTGCCCTTTGGCATGGTAAAGCCACTGCGCAACGCCCAACGCCGCGGGCACGACCTGATGAATCTGGCCGACGGCTTAGAGGAGGAGGAACCAGCCACATAAATTGCCTCGGTCACGCTCTGCGCCGTTTCCGCTGCAGCCCATAAGCGTGCGCTCTGCCCTACCGACGCATAGGCTTTCGGCGCAAGCTCCATCACCTGAATTAATAGCCTCTGGAAACGGAATTTTGGCATGCCGGCGGCTTGCGCCACTGCACCCCGCGCTGGCGGAATTTCAGCCCTATCGATCAGCCGACAACTTGTTTCAATCTGCTTCGCTTCCAAGCCGGATATGGCCCGTCTCCTCTCCCGACCGGCGCGATACGCACTCCGTCTCCGACCGGGTGCTGCTATAACGCAAGTGTGCCGGAAATCACCTCAGTACTGTCCCCGCCAATCCAAAAATCCCGCCCGTCATAGTCCACGAACACTCTACCGTCGCGCCCTAGCGCAGTGCCCTGCGCCGCAACATAGCGGGCCTGGGCAAACCCGTCAGTGATTAGCCAGCGCGCCAGTCCGGCATTCAGACTGCCGCTCACCGGGTCCTCCCCGCCGACATCATTAGCAAACCCTCTTACCTCGAAATCCGCGTTACCATCTGGCGAGGGCGCCACCACGCCGATTTCCAACTCACCCATCACCATAAAATTCGGCTTCAACCCAAGCACCGCGGCGCGGTCCTTCAGCATCACGCCAGTCCAGGAGGGGGCAAGGTACGAAAGCTGACAGGCGGCAAGTATGTCCATTTCCGCCAAACCGAGCGCGGCGGCAACGCGCGCCTTCAGCACCGGCGAAACCTTGCCCTGCACAGCATCGGGCGCAGCAAACGCCAAGCGCGTCCCGTCGCAGCGGATCCGCACTAGGCCTGCCCCACATTCCTGAACGATTCCATCGCCCTTCGGCGTGCCGCCCGCCGCCAGCCAAGCATGGCAGCTTCCCAATGTCGGATGCCCCGCGAAAGGAAGTTCTGATTTCGGCGTAAAAATCCGCACCTTATAATCCGCCTCGGGGCTGTCCGGCGGCAGCAGAAAACTGGTCTCACTTAAATTCGTCCAATTGGCGAAATGCTGCATCTGCGTGCCATCCAACGAGGCCGCGCCGTGCACCACCGCCAACGGATTGCCATAGCCCGGGCGGGCGGTGAACACATCTACCTGTGAAAATGCCAAAAGCGGCATCACGTCATCATCAAGGCTACAACTAGGACAATCGCCACGCCTTGCAATGTCACGCGCCAGCGCATCAACAAATTGGCACAACGCGGATCGCGGTCAGGCTTGGCCATGCCCAGCACACCGGCAAGCATAACACCAACCACCGCCAGCATGTCCATCCCTAGCAAGATGAGTAAAATACTCCGCATGGCGCCACTATACGGCATCGAGCGGCTTTGCCTATCATCCCAGAATCAATTGACTTCCTGATCAAACACCACTCAGGGTCACCGCCATGCGCTTCCTACCTATTTTCCTCGTGCTTGCCGCCCTGTTGCCCTGCATTGCCGTGGCTTCTCAGCCAGTCCCAGGACTGCCCACCCCTGTAAGTGCTTCCGCCGCGGCGGCGAAACCAACGCCCACCATCATCCCAGGTTCACCGCTTGCAACCCTTGCCGGCGTCAGCCCCTCAGCCAGCACTCCCATCCCGCCTCCTTTTGGAACCGGCAAGCTGGGCTTTGCGTTCTCCTCCGTACTCGGGCACGAAACCGCCCACACCTTCGATGACTTCACCAATGCGCTGTGGCGTTCCACCCGACTGACTCCCGTATTTGCTTGGCTGAAAAGCTTTTCCGCAAGCGGCACACGGCAGGCCGCCGTCCACTTGTTTCAAGGACTCGCCAGCGCATTTCTGCCGGGCGTTGCGCTGGATCTTGCCTTTCGTTTCCTCCTGAGCAAGCCTATGGCGCTTTGCGCCCAGCGCGCCTCCAAAAAACGACCTGAATCTTCTCGTACCCCCGACCAGCCCGCGGCATACGCGCCGATGCACATGACCTTCCGCCGGCTTGGTTTTGCTTTGCTAAAATTTGGGCTGACTTTGCTTCCCATCGCCGCATTCGCCGTCACCGAACAATCACTTCTCTCGAGCGGGCTGATCACTATCCGTTCTGCGCGGCTGGCGGTTACCGGCGTCGCCAACGCCTATCTGCTGGCGCGGCTATCTCAAGAAGCCATGCGCCTGCTGCTCTCTCCCCAAGTGCCCAGCCTACGGCTGCTGCGCCTCTCCACCAGTTACGCTGCCTGGGGAATGCACCGGGCAATGACGCTTATCGCCACAATCTTCTGCGCCTATTTCGTAATCTCGATCGGGGAGCTTCTGGGACTGTCGAAAGATGGAGCCGGGGCTCTTATCCGACTAGCAGCGCTCATCGTGCATCTGGAAGTGGCGCTGGGTATCTGGCAAAGCCGACACGTCATCAGCCGCTGGATTGCCGGCAAGCCCGACGCTGAAGGCTTCATCGCCGGCCTTCGCCAACGCTTTGCCGAAATCTGGTATGCTATCACTTTGTTCTACGTTCTGGCGTTATGGGTCGCCTGGGCCGGCGGCGTGCACAATGCCCTTGGCGTGCTCCTACGCGCGATCTTAGTGGTGATGACAGCACTCCTGTTCGGGCGCCTAGCTTGGTCGGGCAGTAGCGTATTACTCGCCCGTATCTTCCCAGACCAGGAAACCGAGGCCAGCCGCGCCAGCTTTCTTATCCGCGTCCGCAGTTATAACCCACTCATCCGCCTCCTTGTCAGGGCCACCATCGCACTTCTAGTCCTGCTGCTAGTGTTCCAGGGCTGGGGACTAAACACATTCGATTGGCTTCTCAGCAACACGATTAGTCGGGCATTGCTGAGCGTGGCGGGCAGCGTGGTCATTACCATCGCCATTGCTATCACCATCTGGGAGTTCATAAATTTCCAGCTCGAACGCCGGGTGGAAAAGTTGAACAACGCTGGGCGCACCCGCCCAGCTGCACGGCTGCGCACCCTCTCACCCATGCTTCAAGCCGGGTTCGGCGTCATCCTCGTGGTGGTCACGCTTCTCGTTGTGCTTTCACGCATCGGGTTGAATACCACCGGGCTACTGGCGGTTTCTTCCGTTGTCGGCATTGCAGTGGGGTTCGGCAGCCAGAAGCTAGTGCAAGACATCATCACCGGTCTGTTCCTGCTGTTCGAGGATGCGGTGCAGGTAGGCGATGTGGTCACACTGGGCGGCATGTCCGGCACGGTGGAACGCCTGTCCATCCGCACGATACGCTTGCGCGGAGGAGACGGCTCCATCAACATCATCCCGTTCTCATCTGTCACCACCGTTACTAACCAAACTCGGGACTTCAGCTACGCACAGATCTCCATCATGGTCGGCCTTCGGGAGGATATCGAGCAGGTTACAGCGGTTCTAAAGGATATCGGCACGCAAATGCGCACGGAACCCACGTGGGCGGAGATGATGCGCGACGATCTCCAGCTTTTTGGGCTCGACTCCTTCAACGACCTGGGTTTGGTGCTCACGGGGCAAATTCGCACCGGGCCGGGCCAGCATTGGGCCGTGCGGCGGGAATTCTACGGCCGGGTGCAGAAACGTTTCACGGAAGAAGGCATCGAATTGCCCAGCCGCAACCAAACCCTGCAGTTGAGTTTTCCGGCAACTGAACTGGAGAGGCTCCTCTCCACGACCAAGGCGAAACCCGTCTCAGCCAAATCTGTCTCTGGAATCTAAACCTCGCTGCCCCCAACCAGTACACGCCGGGGTGTGGCCACCACCTTTCCTGCCGGAACAGCGCCGTGTAATGCTTTGCTGGCCTCGGCAATCGCGAGCCCCGCGAATTGCGGTGCCAACAGCGGGCCGCAGGCTTCAAACAATGCGGCGAGCTTGAGCATGGGTGCGTTGGTAAAGGGTGGAGCAAACAGCGCGGTCGTCTGTGCTTCCACAGTAAAGAACAGACCACCAAGCAGCCGCGCCAATTGCCCTTCCGAATAAGGCTGGCCATGACCAAACGGCGTGCTTTCTGCATACGCCCATAGCCCGCGCCTATTCGGTGCCACCACGATCAATCTGCCGTCATCCTTCAGCACCCGCCAGGCCTCCCGCAGCATGCGTCTAGCATTATCCGCCTGCTCAAGCCCGTGGATGAGCAAAACCCGGTCGAAGGAAAGATCCGAAAACGGCAGCGCCTCAGCTTCGGCGAGGCAGGAAAGCCCTAGCCGACCGGGTGGCCATGGCGCAATCCCCATATACGCCGGAGAAACCGCAATGCAACGCGCCTCCTCCCGCCAGACGTGTAGGCACGGCCCGGCATGGCCAATGCCCAACACAGAAAGCCCCGCCACGCGCGGCCACAGTCGGCCGAGCTTGCGTTGCAACACACCAACTGCATGCCGTCCCAGAGGCGTTGCATAAAATCCAGCAGCATCTCGCGCATCAATCGCCATTGTCTCTATATAGTCCGGCAAAGTGAAGGAGCGACAGAGATCAATGACTGTTACCGTTCAGGCCATTCCAATGCTTTCGGACAATTACGCTTGGCTGCTCACCGACGAGACGACCGGGAAGACAGGCATTGTCGACCCTGCCGAGGCCGCCCCCGCTATCGCCGCGCTGGAGCAGCTCGGCAAGAGGCTAGATTTCATATTCCTAACCCACCATCACGACGATCATGTGAATGGCGTGCCAGAGCTGGTGAACAAATATCACCCCATTGTCGTCGGCAACTCCGCCGATTCGCACCGCCTACCGAAGCTGGACATCGCGGTGCATGAGGGCTCGATGGTGGATTTTGGCACCGCCCGGCTACGGGTGATCGAGACGCCCGGCCACACGCTAGGCCATATCTCCTACTATATCGCCGATGGCGGTATCTTGCTGCCGGGCGATACGTTGTTCAGCCTGGGCTGTGGCCGGCTGTTCGAGGGTTCGGCAGCCCAGATGTTCAGTTCCATGGCAAAATACCATGACTTACCAGACGACACCCTCGTCTGTGCCGGGCACGAATATTCCGCCTCCAATGCCGCCTTTGCTCTGGCTATGGACCCTGAAAACCAAGCATTACAACGCCGCGCGAAGCATATCCAATCGCTACGGGCTAAAGGCCTGCCCACCCTGCCTGTCACGATCGGCGAGGAGCGCGCCACCAACCCGTTCATCCGCGCCAAAGATGCGGACACATTCGGGTTACTCCGCATGGCGAAAGACCAATTCTGACTACCGTGGCGCCTGTGCAACTTTTTTGCAACACAACCCAAAATGATGCCGATGTTACATGTTACGCCTATTGCATCAGCTTGCAGCTTTGTTAGGAGTTTGACTGCGGAAAGCCTCAACAAGTGGCACCGTCTGGGAGACATGAATATTCTTCGCCATTGGCTGCTGGCCAGTTTCATGCTGGCCGGCCCCACCCGGGCAGAAGCTTTTCAAGCCGGATATTGGATATCCTCGAGCCGCCAGATCGTCCTGCAAATCAGCCCGTGCGGCGGCGATCTTTGTGGCTTCATAGAGGGCATCGCCCTTGATCATCCTAGTGATGCCATGCCCACAGACTGGCAGGGCCGATCGCAGTGCGGCTTTTTGATGCTTCGCGTATCCCCTACCCCGGCAAAACCTAGCGCGCCGCGCTGGCGCGGCGTACTCCAAGACCCAAGAAACGGACATATCTACCGAACGACAGTGAGATTCGACAACGCCGGAAATCTAGTTCTGCACGGTTATATCGGCTTGCCATTGTTCGGCCGAACGCAAGTCTGGCCAAAATTCCACCATCAAGTCTTGGCAGGGTGTCACGTTCCGTCCCTCGACGGAACAACATAACCAAAACCCGCCCTGGACAGAAAAACGCTCTAATTATCCCGAAAATGAGGCGTTTTGGCCTTGATTGCAGCCTGCGCCGCCGCCAGACGCGCGACTGGAACGCGATAGGGTGAGCAGGATACATAATCCAGCCCAACGCTTTCGCAAAACGCAATGGAGGCCGGATCGCCGCCATGCTCGCCGCATATGCCTAGCTTTAGCCCCGGTTTCTTAGCCCTTCCGCGCTCAGCTGCAATTCTTATCAGGCTGCCCACTCCCTCCACGTCGAGAGAGACAAACGGGTCCTTCGACAAAATGCCCTTCTCCAAGTAAACAGGCAGGAATTTACCAGCGTCGTCGCGGGAGAGCCCGAACACGGTCTGTGTCAGATCATTTGTACCAAACGAGAAAAACGCAGCGGCTACAGCAATATCACCCGCCAACAGTGCCGCGCGCGGTAGTTCGATCATCGTGCCGACCTTATAGTCTATGGTCTTACCGGTCTCCTCGAACACCGCCTGCGCCACACTCTCAACCTGGGCACGGGTTATGTCTAGCTCCTTCCTGGTGCTCACCAGCGGGATCATGATCTCCGGCACCGGCGCCCTGGCAATCTTGGAAACCTCAACCGCTGCCTCAAAGATGGCGCGGGCCTGCATCTCGTAAATTTCTGGAAAGCTGATGCCAAGGCGGCAGCCGCGATGGCCAAGCATCGGGTTAGTCTCAGCGAGCTCTGCGAAACGAGCGCGCATGGCAGCTTCGTCCATACCAAGCGTGCCGGCCACTTGCGCCAACTCCGCCTCACCATGCGGCAGAAATTCATGTAGCGGCGGGTCCAGCAGGCGGATTGTAACGGGTAGCCCTTCCATGATCCTGAACAACGCGATGAAATCTTCCCTTTGAAAGGGCAGCAGCCGAGCAAGAGCCGAGCGCCGCCCGACCACGTCGCGGGACATGATCATCTGCCGCACCGCGCCGATGCGCGCAGCGTCAAAAAACATATGCTCTGTCCGGCAGAGGCCGATTCCCTCGGCGCCATATTTACGCGCCGTTTCTGCATCCAAGGTGGTTTCTGCATTAGTGCGAATCTGCAGTCGGCGGGCCTCGTCAGCCCACTTCATTATCGTACCAAAGTCACCCGAAAGGTGCGGCTCGATCATCCTTACCGCCCCGACGTAAACTTCGCCGGTGGAGCCATCGATGGTCACAATCTCACCAACATGCAAACACGCCCCGCCTGCCGATAACGTCTGCGTAATGTAATCAACCCCAATGCCGCCAGCACCCGCCACACAGGGCCGACCCATGCCACGCGCCACTACGGCGGCGTGGCTAGTCATGCCGCCGCGAGTGGTCAAAATGCCACGCGCTGCATGCATGCCGTGAATGTCCTCGGGAGTGGTCTCAACCCGCACCAGAATAACGGCCTCACCCTTCTGCGCGCGTGCCTCCGCCTCATCGGCCGAAAATACCACGGCGCCCGAGGCCGCCCCCGGCGAAGCCGGCAGCCCGGTGGCAAACAGAGCCCTCTCCGCCTTAGGATCCAACGTGGGATGCAGAAGCCGGTCGAGTGCCGCTGGGTTCACACGCATCACGGCCGTGTCGTGGTCGAGTAGCCCCGCATTCGCCATTTCCACGGCAATGCGCAAGGCCGCAACGGCGGAACGTTTGCCCGTACGAGTCTGCAGCATGTAGAGCTTGTTTTGCTGCACGGTGAATTCGATGTCCTGCATATCCTGGTAGTGTTTTTCGAGGGCTTCACGGACCTTGCGCAGTTCCTGATAGGCTTCAGGTAACGCCTCCTCCATGGAGATTTCGTCATGCTTCGCATAGGCTTTTGAGAGCGGACGCGGCGTGCGGATGCCTGCCACCACGTCCTCGCCCTGCGCGTTCAGCAGATATTCGCCATAGAACTCGTTCTCCCCGGTGGATGGGTCACGGGTAAAACATACGCCGGTGGCGCAATCATCGCCCATATTACCGAACACCATGGCCTGAACATTCACCGCCGTGCCCCAATCAGCCGGTATTTCGTGCAGGCGGCGGTAAACATTGGCACGCGGGTTCATCCAGCTGCCGAACACGGCGCCAATAGCCCCCCAAAGCTGGTTCTGCGGGTCCTGGGGAAAGGGTTTGCCCAGTTCTTCGACCACCATTTTTTTGTACGCGCCAACAACCTCACGCCAGTGCCTGGTGGAGAGTGCGGTGTCCTCTGTCACGTCAGCATCGACCTTGGTCTGTTCAATGATTTCCTCGAATCGATGATGCTCCACCCCCAGTACCACGGCACCATACATCTGGATGAAGCGACGGTAAGTGTCCCAGGCAAAGCGCTCATCGCCGGAAGCGGCGGCAAGGCCCAGCACGGTTTCGTCGGTCAAGCCGAGGTTCAGCACAGTATCCATCATGCCGGGCATGGAAACGCGCGCACCGGATCGCACGGACACCAACAGTGGCTTGTCTTTGTCGCCAAATTTACGCGCTACCGCCTTTTCAATGCGGGCCAGGGCCTCGTCCACCTGGCACTTCAACTCAGCCGGATAGTTGCGGTCATTGTTGTAATAGGCGGCGCAGACTTCCGTCGTCAGCGTAAAGCCTGGCGGAACAGGCAGGCCGATGCTCGCCATCTCAGCCAAGTTCGCGCCCTTGCTGCCAAGCAGGCTACGAAGTGCCACATTGCCATCATTCACGCCGCCGCCGAAGTTGTAGACCCATTTTGCCATGGCCCTGGTCCTCAGCCTTCTATGCGTGAAAAATCCGCTACTTGGTCAACTGCACCTTTAAAACGCGCGAGCAATCGCAAACGATTGCGACGCAATTCAGGCAATTTTGCATTTACCGTAACATTTGCAAAGAATGCGTCAATGACGGGGCGTAGCGTGGCTAGGCCAGTCATTACGGCGAGAAAGTCTTCCTCTAACAATAACAGCCCAAGCGTCTCCGCAAAAGACTGTAATCGGACATTTAACGCGCGTTCTTCCGCGTCCATTAAGTCACCTTCATGGACCGCCCCTTCATACGGCCCATCTTTGGCGCTCTCGATCTTCAGAATATTCGCTGCACGCTTATAAGCTACCAGGAGGTTTTTGCCGTCCTCAGAACTAAGCATAATCTCCAGCGCTTCAACGCGCTTCATCAAACGCAACAAGTCATCATCTGGCTGAACACTAGATGCCAGCACTGCGTCCAATACATCGAAGCGCTTACCCTCGCCGCGCAGTTTCACGCGTAAACGTTCGACAATAAAAGCGAAAAGCTCGCCATTGCCTTTAGTGAACGGCATCAAATGCAACCGCAGATCATTTTCCAGCACGATTCGGATTACCCCCAGCGCACAGCGGCGCAGCGCAAACGGATCACCCGAGCCTGTCGGCTTCTCGCCTATGGCAAAAAACTCCCGTAGCGTGTCCAGTTTGTCAGCCAGCGCCACCGCAATCGCAACAATGCCTGTAGGCACGTCGTCAGAAGGACCTTTCGGCTGGTAATGGGTTGAAATTGCCCTACCCACCACCGAACTACGCCCGCGCGCGGCGTAATAGCCGCCCATGACGCCCTGCAGTTCTGGGAATTCGCCCACCATACCGGTAACAAGGTCCGCCTTGGCTAGCAGCCCTGCCTCCCCCGCCTGCCCGACTTCCTCAGCCGTGCCTCCAAGCGCTCGAGCAACCTCCTCGGCTAAGTTCGCGATCCGGTCCGCGCGCTGGCGCTGCGTGCCAATCTTGGCATGAAAGGTGATTTTCTCCAGCTTCGGCAGCAGCCTATCCAACGGCGTTTTTATGTCCAACGCCCAAAAATGCCGCGCGTCAGCAAGCCGAGCGCGCAGCACGCGCTCATTGCCCGCTATGATTGCCGCCCCCTCGTCATCTGCCGCCAGATTCGCCACAAACGCAAAATACGGAACCGGGACACCGGTTTCATCGCGCAACGCGAAATATTTCTGGTTACTCTTCATGGAGAGCTCGCGCACCTCGGGCGGCAGTTCCATGAATTCCCTCTCAATCTTACCGACCAGCGCAACCGGCCATTCGACCAACCCTGTTACCTCGTTCAGCAGCCCGTCATCCGGAACTACAGAAAGACCAAACTTCGCGGCCTCTGCCGCGATGCCTTCGGTGATTTTGGCCCGGCGTTCGGTTTGGTCTGCGATCACGTAATGCTCACGCAGCTTCTCTTCCCAAACAGCGACGGACGAAACCTCAAACGGCCCCTTTGCATGCACGCGGTGGCCTTCAGTTACGTTGCCTGCAACCACCGGGCCGAGCACGATTGGCACCACTGTGCCATCTAGCAGGCATATCGCCCGACGCAGCGGGCGTACCCAGGCGAACTCTCCACCCGAGCCCCAGCGCATGGATTTTGGCCAGGGCAACTTCGCCAGTGCTTCCGGCAATACGGCGGCGATAAACGCGGCGGCGGGTTGGGCCGAGCTTTGCTTGTTTAGCACCCAAAAATCGCCTTCGTTAGCCAAGTCCTCCTTCTTGGCACCGTGCTTGCGCAGAAACCCCGCCAAGGCTTGCTCAGGGGCAGAGAGGCGCGGCCCGCGCTCGGAAATCCCGCTGGCTGACACTTCCCCGGCAACATCCGCGCTCAGCGCAATGCGGCGCGGACCGTAAAACACCCGCTTCACAACAATATTCAGCGGCTTTAATGCTAATGCGCAAATGCGTTCAAGCTGTGCCGTAGCGTCGGCCTGCATGCGTGCCGGAATCTCTTCGGAGAAGAGTTCGATGAAAAATTCGGCCAACTTACTCTCCCGCCACCCAGATTTCAGCGCAGGCCTTAGCCAAATTGCGTACCCGGGCGATATAAGCAGCACGCTCCGCCACCGAGATCACTCCTCGAGCATCCAGAAGATTAAACAAATGGCTAGCCTTGATGCAGTGATCGTAAGCCGGCTGCGCTACACCCGCTTCTACCAGAGCTTGGCACTCGGTCTCAGCATCCTCGAAGTGCCTTGCTAGCATCTCCGTGTTCGCCAGCTCGAAATTATGCCTGGAATAATCCCGTTCGGCCCGCAGGAACACGTCTCCGTAGGAAACACCCTGACCGTTGAAATCCAAATCGTACACGTTCTCAACGCCCTGTACATACATCGCTAGGCGTTCGAGGCCATACGTGATCTCGGCTGACGGCGAGACGCAAGCGATGCCGCCCACCTGCTGGAAGTAGGTAAACTGCGTGACCTCCATGCCGTCGCACCAAACCTCCCAACCGAGCCCCCAGGCCCCCAGCGTCGGGCTTTCCCAATCATCCTCTACAAAGCGGATGTCGTGCCGACGACGGTCGATCCCGATGGCATCGTAAGAAGCCAGCAGCAGGTCCTGGATGTCGTCCGGGCTCGGCTTCAGCAGTGCCTGGTACTGATAATAATGCTGCAAACGGTTTGGATTTTCGCCGTAGCGGCCATCAGAGGGACGGCGGGAAGGCTGCACGTAGGCGGCCTTCCAAGGCTTGTTTCCCAAAGCGCGCAGTGTGGTGGCGGGGTGAAAGGTACCGGCACCCATCTCCACGTCATAAGGCTGAAGAATCACGCAACCCTGCTTGGCCCAGAAGGCGTGCAATGTCAGAATGATGTCCTGGAAGCTCTTTGGCTTCCCCGTTGTGCTGTGGACTGTCATGGACCTTTGGTTAAACTGACGCGCCGCAGCAATACGGCCCTGAACCCGGAAGAGCAACCACGAAGGAAGGAAAATGGACATATTAGCACGCTGGAAACGACAGGATTGGGCCTGCGTAACTCTGGCCACTCTAATCGCGGGACCAGCCTTCGCCTTCCGCGAACTGGCTATTGTTCCACGCGCCACCGTGGGCATCTGCGCGGCCGCCTCAGCCCCGGGGTGGTGCGTGCCACGCTTATGGGTGCTACATGGGCAATATCATGGTGTATTCGGCTGGGCCGCGCTCACGGCGGGGCTGACAGCATTTTTTTTGGGCCAGCGTACGTTGGCTGGGCTCGCCGTCGGCCTCGGCATCACCGCGGTAGTTAACTATAACGGCACGCAAGGCATCATCGGCGCGGCGCTCGGGCTAATTACGTGGCTCAGCCTGCTCACCAACCGGCCAGGATGGGGCCGACGCGGCAGCTTATAACCCCAACTTGCCCATAGCCAAAAATTTCTCCCGGCGCTTTGCCCTTAGCGCTTCCGGCTTTTGATCCAGCAGCGGGCTCAGCGCCTTATCCACGGCATCTCCCAGCGCCGCCAAAGCCGCCTTTGGGTCACGATGCGCGCCGCCCATTGGCTCAGACACAATCTCGTCAATCAACCCCAGCTTTTTCAAATCCTGCGCAGTAATACGCATAGCCTCGGCCGCTGTGGCGGCCTGGGCCGAGTCGCGCCACAGAATAGAGGCACAGCCTTCCGGTGAGATAACCGAATATATCGCGTGCTCATACATCAGTACGACGTTGCCCGCCGCCAGCGCGATGGCACCGCCAGAGCCACCCTCCCCGATGATAGTGGCAACAAACGGCACTGGCGCGTCCAAACACGCCTCGATGCCACGGGCGATAGCCTCCGCCTGCCCCCTGGCCTCAGCCTCAATTCCCGGAAAGGCGCCCGACGTATCCACAAAGGTAAGAATCGGCAAATTAAACCGTCCGGCCAATTCCATCAGCCGGCGTGCCTTGCGGTAGCCCTCAGGTTTAGCCATGCCGAAATTATGTTTGAGCCGCGATTCGGTATCGACCCCCTTTTCGGTGCCAATCACCATCACCGCCCGCCCCCGGAATCGACCCATGCCTCCCACGATGGCAGCATCGTCGGCGAAGGCGCGGTCCCCAGCCAGCGGCGTAAAGTCCTCGATCAGAGCGGAGATCACACCCAGTGCCTTCGGCCGCTCTGCATGCCGGGCAACCTGCGTTTTTTGCCACGGGCTCAGCTTGGCGTAAATGGCTTTGAGTTGCGCATCGGCCTTAGCCGACAGCTTCGCCACCTCATCGGCAATGTTAATGTCGCCGGGCGCGACCGTCATCCGCCTAAGATCCTCGATCTTGCTTTCAAGCTCGGCGACAGGTTTTTCAAATTCTAGATACTGGCGCATGGACCCGGGGCTTAGCACATCTCGGCGCGGAGGGAAGCCTTGGGCATCCCTCATCCTGCACGCAAATGGCTATTTCGCTCTCAGCAAGTCCCGAATCTCAGCCAGCAACGTCTCCGTTGGGGTTGGCGCTGGAGCAGCGGCCGGTGGGGTGGGCGTTTTGTAAATCTTTTGAACAACCCGAACCATCCAAAAGATTGCGGCGGCGATAATGATAAAATTGATGACGGCGTTGATGAACACACCATAATTCAGCGTCACATCCCCGGCCTTTTGCGCGGCAGCCAAGGTTAGCGCCGGGATACCTTTTAAGACAATGAAATGGTTGGAAAAATCTACGCCGCCCGTAATCAGCCCGATAACTGGATTGATGATGTCCTTAACCAGAGAATTCACAATGCCCGTAAACGCCGCGCCAATAACGACACCAACCGCCAAGTCCACAACATTGCCGCGCATAATGAAGGCTTTAAAGTCATCCATCCAACTCGGCTTTTTCAACACCGGAAATTCTGACGTACCTGACATCCGACCCTCCAACTTGTTTTAATCACAGCATGTACGCTACGTTTGCCGCGCCGCAACTCTTTTTTGCCCGGAACAAAAGCCTGAGCGGTCTGGCTTGCTTCCATGCAGCCGCACCGCTTAACATATCGAAACTTGCGCGGCGCGGTTTGCGTCTGAAACAATCGGCGCACCACGCAGGAGATTGGAATGTTAAAAAGATGCCTGTTGCTTACCTTGGCGCTTCCCCTAGCAGGATGCGGGCATGGCACGGGACGCACCACTGGCACGGCGGCGGGTGGCGCCGCTACAGGTGCATTAATCGGCATTGTCGGTGGCCCCATCGGGGTTGTGGTTGGGGCTGGCATCGGCGCCGGCGCCGGAGCGCTAGCCGGGTCCAATACCACGCCTAAGCAAGTCAACCTCGGTAATGCGCCTTGGGATAAGTCGGGGCATTAGCCCGGCCGCTCAGGTGCCGAGCGCCTGTTCCACGGTCTTGAGATTCATGCCAAGGGCAGCAGCTACTGCCGGGTGAGTGATGGCGCCACCCTGCACATTCAAGCCATCACGCAGGTGCTTGTCCTCCGCCAGCGCATGCTTCCAGCCCTTGTCCGCCAACGCTACGATGTAAGGTAGGGTGGCGTTGCTAAGCGCGAAGGTGGAAGTACGCGCCACACCGCCTGGCATGTTCGTTACGCAGTAATGCGTCACACCGTCGACCACATAAGTCGGCTCGGAATGAGTGGTTGCACGTGATGTTTCCGTGCAACCGCCCTGGTCGATCGCCACATCCACAATCACGGAACCTGGACGCATCGTCTTCAGCATCGCCCGGGTCACGAGCTTGGGAGTGGCCGCACCCGGGATCAAAACCGTGCCTATCACGAGGTCGGCCTGCGCCACGGCCCTGCTCACCATATCCTTGGTGGAATAGGCGGTTTTCACTCGAGTGCCAAAAGTGGCGATGATTCGGCGCAGCACGTCCGGCGAACGGTCCGCCACGGTCACATCCGCGCCCAAACCAACAGCCATCAACGCCGCGTTGGTACCGGACACACCACCGCCAAGGATCACCACACTGGCTGGCGCCACGCCGGCCACGCCACCCAAGAGCACGCCGGAACCACCATAGGCGTTCTCCAAATACTGCGCTCCAACCTGAACAGACATCCGCCCAGCCACTTCGGACATTGGCTGCAGCAGCGGCAGCGCACCCGCCGGGCTAGTCACGGTCTCATATGCGATGCAGGTGGCGCCGGAAGCGATGAGATCCCGCGCCTGCTCTGGGTCTGGCGCCAAATGCAGATAGGTGAACAAAAGTTGGTCGGGACGCAGTTTCTTGCGCTCCGTTGCTAGCGGTTCCTTCACCTTCACAATCATCTCGGCCTTGGTCCAAACGGCATCCGCATCCGGCACGATCTTGGCCCCCGCCTCCGCGTAGTCCCTGTCCGTCAAGCCGATATTCTTGCCGGCACCCTGTTGCAGCAAAACCTCATGGCCCTTGGCCACCAACTCATGCACTGCGCCAGGCACCATGCCGACGCGGTCTTCATGATCCTTGATTTCACTGGGCACACCGATGAGCATCTGTTTTCTCCCGAACAGCCGGATCCTTTCCAGCCGAATTATGTTCGAAGGATACAACGAGTCTCATGCCATTTTTCCCATATTTTTAGGTTTCTCTCGCTGTTTACAGATGATAAATTCGAAACATTAGAAATTCATAAGAATAAAATTGCATGCTCAATTTGGACGAGACCGACCGTAAGATCCTCAACGCGCTGCAGCAGGAGGGGCGGCTAAGCAATGCCGAGTTAGCGGAAAAGGTAAATCTCTCCCCCTCCGCCTGCTTAAGGCGCCTCCACCTGCTGCTCGAAAACCCGCTGGTGGAAGGTACACATCTGGTACTGGACCAGAAGGCGGCGGGCTTGCCTGGCACGGCCTATGTGTTCATCACGCTGGAAGGGCAGGATCGTAAGCTGCTGGACGCATTCGAGGCGCGGGTGAAATTAATTCCGCAAGCGCAGGAATGCTATCTACTCGCCGGCCAAGCAGACTATCTGCTGCGCGTGGTTTATAATGGCGCCGAGGATTTGGAGCGGCTGCATTCGGAGGTTCTCACCCGCCTGCCCGGCATTAGGCGCGTGCAATCTACTCTTACGCTGCGCACAGTGAAACGTACCACCGAACTGCCTGTGTTGTAACAGCCAAGCGAGAAGTCAGAGAATTTTAAATCTAGGTCGACCCGACCGGCGGCAGCAATGTAGCACAGCATGCGCCGCGGCTACCACCTCCAGCGGCGTGGCGCCTTCAGGCCCCCGCCAGCGTCATGCCCTCAATCCGCAAGGTCGGCGCATCCGTGCCGTACTTGAATTTCAAATCGCTGGCCGGGGTGAGATTGAGGAACATGTCCTTAAGGTTCCCGGCAATGGTAAATTCCGCTACCGGCTCGGCAATCTGGCCGCCCCTGATCATGAAACCCGCAGCCCCACGCGAATAATCACCAGTCAGGCCGTTGACGCTAGAGCCCAGCATCTCAGTCACATACAGCCCCTCGGTAATGTCCGCCATAAGTTGCTCGGGTGTCATCGATCCCGGCTCCATATAGAAATTGCTCAAGCCCCCGGCGTGGCCATTTGTTTTGAGGCCAAGTTGATTGGCCGAGCGCGTATCCAGCACCCAATCGGTCAGGCGGCCATCCTCAATGAAATGCATCCGCTTTACGCTCTGACCCTCGCGGTCGAACGGACGGGAGCGGCGGCCGCGCACGCGCAAGGGGTCGTCGACGACATTGATGCCGTGCCTGAAAACCTGCTGGCCCAGCGCATCCTTTAGAAAGGAAGTGCCGCGCGCGATGGAAGCCCCCGAAATGGCGCCGGCAAAATGGCTAAGAATAGAACCCGACACGCGCGGGTCGAACAGAACAGGCAGCTTGGCTGTGGCCGGGCGTTTAGGGTTGAGGCGGGCCAAGGCACGGGCAGCGGCGTTGCGGCCAAGTTGTGCAGCGTCGCCCAGATCCGCGCCATGAATCACGAAATCGAAATCGTAATCGCGCTGCATGTCCGTGCCGGAGCCCGCAATAGCGGTGATAGAAATACCATGCGATGAACGCGCATATTCTCCGAGAAACCCATGACTATTGGCCAATACGGAAATGGAACGCGACCAGGAGGCGGAGCCGCCTTCGGAATTTGTGATGCCGGGCACTGCAAGGGCTGCCTCTTCCGCCAAGGTAGCACGCTTGATCAACACATCGGCAGTCGGCTCGACTGGATCGTCCAGCTCCAAAAACGCGGCGTCTTGTGCCGGCGGAGCAAACGGAATTTCAGCGAACGGGTCTTCCGGCACCACTTTCGCCATCGCCACTGCCTGTTCGGCAAGGCGCACAAAGGCGCCATGATCAATGGAACTGGCAGAAACACTGGCCGAGCAGCGCCCCAGGAACACTCGCAGACCAAGCTCAGTAGTCTCGGCCCTTTCAGTCTCCTCAATCTTCCGCAATCGCCGCTGAAGGCCAACGGAGGCTCCTTTGCAAAGCCCCACTTCGGCCACCTCGGCCCCAGCCCGCTTTGCAGCCTCCAATAGGGCGGCTGCGGCGTCACCAAGCGCGCTCACGCCGCGAGCCGGTCGATGATCGAGGAAAATTTTGGCACCTGCGCAACCGGGCCGATGGTGGCCAAAGTTGGCTTCTGTCGGAAAATCTTCATTCCCGCTGCGCGGATGTCATCCACCGTCACGGCATTGATTTTGGCAACGGTCTCTGCAACCGGGATAATCCGCCCAAACACCTGCCATTGCCGGGCGAGTTGCTCGCACCGGCTACCGGTGGATTCCAAGCTCATCAGCAGCCCCGCCTTCAGCTGCGCTCGCGCACGGTTCAGCTCCGGTTCGCTCACCTGGCGCTGCACCTTCTCCAGCTCTTCCAGCGTCACGGGAATCAGCTCTGCCGCCTCGGACTCGCCAGTGCCCGCGTAAATGCCAAACAGCCCACCATCCTCGGCCGGGGCAGTGAAGCTATATATGGAGTAAACCAACCCGCGCTTTTCCCGGATTTCCTGAAACAGGCGGGACGACATACCCCCACCCAGCAGTGTGGAGAGCAACATGGCCGGATAATAATCCGCCTCACCATAGGCAGGCGAGTTGAAGCCCAGTACAATATGTGCCTGATCCAGGTCTCGTAGCTCCCGGTATTCGCCTCCCATGTAGTCCGCAGGCATCGGAGCCACGCGCTTCGCGCGTGGCAGATCGGCGAAATGCTTTTCCGTCAGCTCCACCACCTGCTCGTGATAGAGATTGCCAGAGGCGGCGATTACCATGTTGTCCGGCGTGTAGTGCTGGCGCATGAAGCCGGGCAACGCCTCACGCTTCATGGAACGAACAATCTGCTCCGTGCCCAACACGGGCCGGCCCATCGGCTGGCTGGGATAGGCAGCAGACTGAAAATGGTCGAACACAATATCGTCCGGCGTGTCGTTTGCTTGGCCGATCTCCTGCAAAATTACTCCGCGCTCGCGCTCCAGTTCTTCCGGCTCAAAGCTGGAATGACAGAGAATATCGCCGATGATATCCGCCCCTAGCGCCAGATCCTCTTTCAGCAGCTTCACATAATAGGCCGTCTGCTCGCGGGAGGTATAGGCGTTGATATGACCGCCGACGTTCTCAATCGCCTCAGCGATGTCGGCTGCCGAGCGCCGCTCCGTGCCCTTAAAAGCCATATGCTCAAGAAAATGCGCCACCCCGTTCTCGGCAGCGGTCTCGTGGCGGGTACCGGCCCCCACGTAGGCGCCTAAAGACACGGTCTCCACGCGCTCCATACGCTCGGTCAGCACGGTGAGGCCGGAAGGCAGTGTAGTGATGCGTACCTGTTCAGGCATTTCTGTTCCTGTTCGTAAAATTCCGCACCATTGTCTCGATCTCGGCGAGGTCTGCCGGGGCGCGGGTGAAAGTCTCTTTCCTGTCATATAGGTCGGAAAGGTGCGGGGGTAGGGGCGGGCGTAAGCCCACCGCTTTTTGGATGGCATCAGGAAACTTTGCCGGATGCGCGGTGGCGGCGCAAATCACCGGCAGGCCGATGGGCCCGCAATCCCGTCCAGCGGCCAGGCCGATCACACTGTGCGGGTCCGCCAGATATTCGCTTTCCGCATAAAACCGCCCGATTTCCTTTAGCGTCGCCTCGTCATCTAGCCTATAGCCCTCGAACTGCTGGCGGATCGAATACCAAACCGTGGCTTCCACTACCATTTTCCCAGTGGCGCGGAAATCCATCATCGTCTTCGCCGTCAGTGCCGCGTCTCTGCCCAAGAAGTCGAACAAAAGCCGCTCAAAATTGGAGCTGACGCCGATATCCATGGACGGCGATAAGCTCGGCTCCACGGTTCTCACGCTCATGTCATTGGCACCAAGGAAGCGGGTCAGAATGTCATTGCGGTTGCTCGCCACGATGAATTTGGCAATCGGCAAACCCATTTGCTTTGCCGCCCAGGCGGCCAGGATATTGCCAAAATTGCCCGTCGGCACGGCGACCGCCACTTCTCGTTCCGGCGCACCGAGGTTCAGAGCCGCGTAGACATAATAGGGAATCTGCGCGGCAACACGGGCGAAATTGATGGAATTCACTGCCGAGAGGTTCATCTCTGCCCGGAATGGCTCATCAGCGAACATTGCCTTCACTAGGTCCTGGCAATCGTCGAAATTACCGGCAACGGCTATGTTCAGCACGTTATCGGCCTGTACGGTGGTCATCTGGCGGCGTTGCACCTCGGAGGTCTTGCCCTCAGGATGAAGGATGGTGATGTCAATATTCTTCCGGTTGGCTACAGCTTCGATGGCCGCCGAGCCGGTATCTCCGGAGGTCGCTCCCACGATGCACACCTTCTCACCGCGCTGAGCCAACACATGCTCGAATAAATGGCCAACGAGCTGCAATGCCATGTCCTTGAAGGCGAGCGTGGGGCCATGGAACAGCTCTAGCGCGTATAGGTTGGTGTCCACCTGCGCCAGCGGCACGATCGCCTTATGGGCAAAGCCCACGTAAGCGCGGCGGCACATAGAAAGCAGATCCGAGTACTCGATGCTGCCCGCCGTAAACGGCGCAATGATTCTCGCCGCCAGCTCAGGATAGGGGAGGCCACGCAGGGATTTCAGCTCAGACGCAGAAAAGCGCGGCCAGCCGGCAGGCATATAAAGCCCGCCATCGGCGGCCAAGCCCGCCAACAGCACGCCAACAAAATCCATCTCCGGGGCTTGGCCCCGCGTCGAAACATAGCGCATCGAAAAAACCCTTATCCGACCCCGCCTATACTATCGCGCTAGGGCTGCCAGCAATGCGTCCAGCCTCTTTGTCCCCTCTGCAGTGGCAGCAAGCCGCCCGCCGGAGAAATTGAGATAACCCGCCGCGATGCTTTTCTCCAAAATATCGGGGGCCAGAGCGTCGATCAGAGCTATGCCGGTGCGGGCGGCAAATTGCGAGGCGGAAATGCCGTCCCGCAGCCGCAAGCCCATGATCAACGCCTCGCGGGCGCGGTCTTCCGCCGGTATATCCTCTTCCAGTGTGGTGCCGTGGCCGTGTCCAGCCACGCGTTCCATCCAGACCTCCGGCGCGCGATGACGGGTAGTAGCGAGCAGTTTTCCTCCCAAAGAAAGGCGTCCATGCGCGCCAGGGCCGATGCCCGCATAATCGCCATACCGCCAATAAGTGAGATTATGCCGGCTCTCCCCACCCGGTTTGGCATAGTTGGAAACTTCGTAACGCTGCAGCCCGTAACGCCCCACCTCTTCCGCCGTGATATCATACAACGCCTCAGCCTCGGCCTCGTCCGGCAGTACAAACTCACCGCGTGAATGAAGGACGGCAAATTTTGTACCGTCCTCAATGGTGAGCTGATAAAGGGAGAGATGGTCGGCCGCGAGATTCAGCGCCAGGCGCAACTCGGCCCGCCAGGATGCCTGATCCTGGCCGGGGAGGGCATACATGAGGTCAAAAGAGAGCCTAGGGAAGATCTTAGCCCCCAGTTCAATCGCTGCGATAGCCTGCTCCGCACTGTGTTCGCGGCCAAGGAAGCTCAAGGCCTCCGGGGAGAAACTCTGCGCCCCGATGGACACGCGATTGACGCCGCCCGCGCGGTAGGCAGAGAATTTGGCAGCCTCAACGCTCGTGGGGTTGGCTTCCAGTGTGATCTCAGCTTCCGGAGCAAGGGTGAACAGGCGCCCGGACTCCTCAATTAATGTCGCGATACTTTCAGGATCCATTAGGCTAGGTGTGCCGCCACCGAAAAAGATGGAACCCACCCGCCGTTTACCCAGCCTTGCAGCCTCGAACTCCAGCTCCGCTTTCAGCGCCTTCAGCATTTGCTCCTGCGGCAGGCGCTCGCGCACATGGGAGTTGAAATCGCAATATGGGCATTTGGCCAGGCAGAATGGCCAATGGAAATAGAGTGCCAATGAATCCATGCACCCCGCATAATCCCACGAGCTGCAAGGTGCGAGTCCGGGCCCATCAATTCTACGAGAGATTGTTTCATAAGCCTATCTTGGCGGCCTCCGAGCAGCTCTTTTTCCGGCGCTCTGTTGTGTTTCGGTGCTCAACAGTCACGGCCTCACAACTTACCAGAGCGACTTCCATAGAGAGATTAAGACGAGCCCACCACAGCCTATTATGGCTGTCATGTTATAAACAGGAGCGGGAGCATAATTCAGGATTGGGCTCAACTGACTGACGATATGAATGATGGGGTAAAGGATCTGCGCAGCGGCGCTCTGGAGGCGATGAGGAGCTTTTCCGCTCTAGCGCCGGAAGAGCACATGGCAGCACGGCGCCGGACCAGAAAACCAAGGAGCTAATCGCGCTCGCCATCAGTGTTGCAATACGATGCCAGTTTTGCTTTTCCTATCGTGCCGAGGCCGCGTCCAAGCACACCGCTAGGCGGAGGAAAGCACCGGAGACGACGGGCATAGCAATTTACATGAGCTCCCGGCTTACGGTCATGTACGCTGAACAGGGGCGCTGGAGGCCTTCGACCGATCGCGAGCCGCACGGACAAAATAGCAAACGAGAGACGCGTTCGCGACGGTTGGCAAAGGTAAACCATCCGCTTATCCCGAAGCCATGGAAGCCATCCGCGTCGAAAACCTTGTCAAACGCTACAAAAAAAGGGGCGTTGGCGGTGGATCATTTATCCTTCACGCTGGAGCACGGGCAAATTTTTGGGCTACTAGGCGGCAATGGGGCGGGCAAAACCACCACCATCTCCATGCTGCTGGGGCTCCAGGTGCCCACTTCGGGGCACATCAGCGTGCTTGGGCAGAATATGACAGAAAACCGCTTCGCGGCCCTAGCCAGGATGAATTTTTCCTCACCTTACATTTCTTTACCCGCCCGCCTCTCCGTGAGGCAAAATCTCGAAGTGTACGGGCATCTATACAACGTGCCAAAGCTGAAAATGCGGATCGACCAAATCGCAGAGCAGTTCCGGCTGACGGACTTGCTCACCTGCCCGGCGGGCGATCTGTCCGCCGGGCAGAAGACACGCGTCGCCTTGGCGAAATCCTTTCTCAATCAGCCTGAGGTATTGCTGCTGGATGAGCCTACAGCCAGCCTCGACCCAGATATGGGTGATTACGTGCGCACCGCCTTGGAAAACTACCGGGCCCAAACCGGCGCATCCATTCTGCTGGCCTCCCATAACATGGCCGAGGTGGAGCGACTCTGCGACCAAGTGTTAATAATGAAGCAGGGCCGAGTTGCGGACCAGGGTACACGAGAGGAGCTGATCAACCGTTACGGGCGGGAGGATATGGAGGAGGTGTTTCTTCATATTGCTCGGAACAACGCGATATGACCGGGGGGGCACAACGCATCTGGGGACTGGTGTATCGGCATCTGTGCATGTACCAGCGCTCCTGGCCACGTTTGGCGGAAATTGCTTACTGGCCAACGCTGGAGCTGCTTATCTGGGGCTTTACCGCGAATTTCTTCAGCCGCAGCTTGCATGGCAGCGCACCCATTCTGGCCGGGACCGCACTCGTCGCCGGCGCGCTACTTTGGGAAATTGTGCTGCGCGCACAGATTGGCGTGACCTTAAGCTTCCTAGAAGAAATCTGGTCTCGTAATCTCGGTCATATCTTCGTCAGCCCGCTACGACCGGCAGAGATGGTACTGGCTCTGCCAACCGTTTCCGCGATTCGAACATTCATCGGCCTACTTCCCGCCACAATCATCGCCTTCCTGCTATATCATTATGATTTGTTCGCGCCCGGCCCGGTAATGTTGCTTTTCTTCCTTAACCTGCTCGTCATGGGCTGGTGGATGGCGCTCGGTATCGTCTCGCTCCTGTTCTGCTACGGCTCCGGGGCGGAAGCTCTTGCCTGGACTGTCGCCTTCGGCATCACCCCAGTTGCCTGCGTGTCCTATCCACTGGCCTCCCTGCCCGGTTGGCTGCAACCACTGGCACAGGCCCTACCCGCCGCACATGTGTTCGAAGGCTTGCGCTCTCTACTGCTGAGCAGCCATATGAATTGGAACCAACTGACCGCGGCCACCTGGCTGAATGCACTATGGATGTTGGCTGGCATCGCGGTATTCGGGGCGGAATTTCGCCGTGCGCGAATCCGCGGCGCCTTGATATCAATCGGAGAATGAGCATGCACCGCTTCTGGCTCATCCGCCACGCTTTGGTTCACCGGGACAGCCTGGCCTTTCTATACGGCACCAACGACGTCCCGGTTTGTGCAGAGACTATGAACGCGCAATCGGGTGCCTACGCTGCGCTAGCCGCCCGGTTGCCCCGCCCGGCGCAGGTCGTGTGCACGCCCCTTACTCGCACCCAACTCACGGCCGACGCGCTGGTGCGCGCGGGCTACCCGGCGCACGAACGACTGATCGATCCTGCATTCATGGAGCAGGATTTCGGCGAATGGCAGGGCGTGCCGATTTCCCGTTTCGAGGCGCGCAATAACACGGAACGCCACCCATTCTGGCCCATTCACGCCGTCGAAACTCCGCCGGGCGGAGAGAGCTTCCCCCATCTGATCGCACGAGTGGGCGCCGGGCTGGAAGCACTGCGCCAAAATGTAACCGGCCGGCACATCATCATCGTCAGCCATGGCGGGGCAATCCGCGCTGCCTGCGCTTACGCGATGGGACTGACCCCGCACCAAGCGCTCTGCCTGCAGATCGACAACATCTCCCTCACCCGGCTTGCGTATACGAAGCAAGGTTGGCGGGTTTTGTCGGTTAATGAACATTTCTTCACACCAACTTGCCGAGACGCGGCGCCATCCCCACCTGCCCAGACAAGACAAAACGCGCCCCCCATTGAAGGAGTTCTTTCATGAAACGCCTGCTGTTCGCGGCGGCCTTCATCGCCGCCTTTGCAGCCCCGGCCCTGGCCGACACACCCCAACACCTAGTGGACAGCTCCACTCTGGCGTTGGAAGATATGATGAGCGGCGCCCAGGGCGGCCAAGTGCAGCAATTTCTGCGCAAGGCCCGCGCCGTGGTCATTTGCCCCAACGTGTTCCGCGCCGGGTTCATCTTCGGTGGCGAAGGCGGTGGCTGCGTGATGAGCGCCCGCACGGCCGGTGGCGGTTGGTCAAACCCTGCTCTCTACTCGATGGGCGCGGGCAGCATCGGGCTGCAGGCGGGCATACAAACGGCCGAGGTTATGATGATCATCATGACTAACGGCGGTTTGAACGCGCTACTGAATTCCCAGTTCAAGTTCGGTGCCGATGCCGGGGTCACCTTCGCCACGCTCGGCGCCGGTGTCAGCGGGGCAATGTCCACCGCGCTCGACGCAGACATCATTGGTTTCTCCAAGACACAGGGATTGTACGGTGGAGTTTCGCTCTCAGGCTCCGTGCTTTCCAATAATGCCGAGGCGGAGCAGGAATATTACGGCCAACAGTTGGATGCCCGGCAGATCGTGATTGATGGCCAAGGCAACAACCCCGGCGCCAACCCGCTGCGAATGACGCTACAGAAGTACGGCGGACCAGCTACCCCTGCGACTTCGCCAGTGCCGCCAGAACCGCAGCCCCCCACACAATCGGCCCCCATTCAACAAACGCCGCTACAACAGCCCTGACAATGCCCAGCACCGCAAGACCCGCTCGCTTGGCGGGTTTTGTATGCGGCTTTGGCAAGCCGACGCCTAACCCCTTATTCGCCCCCACTCAGCCTTCTGCTCAAAAATGGGCCTACCAGCCCATAAAGCCACCCATCATCCCCCAGCCCCAACCAAACCCGGGTGCCGCACCGCCCCCCCACATGAAGTGCGGCTCCCAACGGGCCGCCCAGCCGCCCAAGCCCGGCAGAATTTCCTTCGCCTGCCCCTGCTGGTAAGGAGTAAGATGCGGCATCAGCGCCGCCGCCGCCTTTTTCTCTTGCTCGTAGCCCAGTTTCATTAGCGCTACCATCTGGTCCATGGCGGCAAAGCGCTGGTCTTGGTCCCACGCGCCGCCTCCGGAAGACCGCCAGATCGACCTCATTCCGCTCCAAGCATCCTTCCGGGCCGAAGTGACCGCCGAGGCATAGTTATTCCAGGCATCCGCCTCACTCGCGGTGATGTTCAACTCGGTCTTCAGAGCATCCAGACGGTTTTGGATCGAATAACCCCGGCCGCCCCAGGGCGCACCGTGGCTGTTGCCGCCCCAACCTTCCATTATGCCAGGTCCTGCTCCGGGATAGCCATACATCATCCCATAGCCATAGCCCTGCCCTGCGCCGCCGCCGGAGCTACCCACGATCTGCGCCTCCGCGACGCCGGCAAAAGCCGTGAGCCCAAGCATCGCTACAATGCTTGCCGCCTTGCGAGATATACTGATCACGAAACTGACCTCCTGCGCTTGTTCGGGTTGCGCCGGAGAACCCTTGCCGCCCGGCACCCGGCATCCATGCGCCGTGTCGCCGAAAATAACCTTGATCTCGCTCAACCTCGCCCACAGGCGAGCAGAGGCGCCCTAGTAAACTACGACGCTACGGATACTCTCGCCCTTGCGCATCAACTCGAAGCCATCATTAATTTGCTCAAAGGGCAGCACATGGGTAATGAGGCTGTCGATATCGATCTTGCCTTCCATATACCAGTCCACGATCTTTGGCACATCTGTGCGCCCACGCGCCCCGCCAAAGGCCGTGCCCTTCCAAGTGCGGCCGGTGACAAGCTGGAACGGACGGGTGGAAATTTCCTTCCCAGCACCCGCCACGCCAATGATGATGGAGGTGCCCCAACCGCGATGGCAGCATTCCAGCGCTTGGCGCATGACATCCACATTGCCGATACACTCGAAGGAATAATCCGCCCCGCCGTCGGTGAGATTAACGAGGTAGGAGACCAAATCCCCGCCGATCTCGCTGGGGTTGACAAAATGCGTCATCCCAAACTTCTCGGCCATGGCTTTGCGGCCATTGTTCAAATCAACGCCAACGATCTTGTCTGCCCCGGCGATCCGTGCGCCCTGGATCACGTTGAGGCCAATGCCGCCCAAGCCAAACACTACCACATTGTCACCCGGCTTCACTTTCGCGGTATTGAACACAGCCCCTACACCCGTGGTGACACCGCAGCCGATATAGCAAATCTTCTCAAACGGCGCGTCTTCTCGCACCTTGGCTAGCGCAATCTCGGGCAGCACGGTGAAGTTAGAGAAGGTAGAGCAGCCCATGTAGTGCATCACTACTTCACTGTCGCAGGAAAAGCGGGAGGTACCATCCGGCATCAAGCCTTTGCCCTGGGTGGCGCGAATGGAGGTACAGAGATTGCTCTTCTGCGAGAGGCAAGTTTTACACTGGCGGCATTCGGGCGTGTAGAGCGGAATTACGTGGTCGCCCTTTTTCAAGCTTGTAACGCCGGGCCCCACATCCACCACGACACCCGCCCCCTCGTGCCCCAGAATGGCGGGGAAGATGCCCTCCGGGTCCGCCCCGGAAAGGGTGTATTCATCCGTATGACAGATGCCGGTGGCCTTCACCTCCACCAGCACCTCGCCGAATTTTGGCCCTGCAACGTCCACCATTTCCAATGACAAAACCTTGCCCGGTGCCCGGGCAACGGCTGCGCGTGTTTTCATGCTTCCACCCCCTTGAACAAAGATGCCGGATAACCCTGCGCAAAAAGCAGGGAAGTGAGGTCCGTATGCACCACCTTATTCACGACTTCCGCCGCTACAATAGGCTTTGCGTGATAGGCGATGCCAAGCCCGGCCGCTTTGAGCATCGGTAAATCGTTGGCACCGTCGCCCACGCTTAGGCACGCGCTTAGTTTCACGCCGCGTTCCCTAGCAACCTCCTCGAGCGCCGCCAGCTTGGCAGTCTTATCTAAAATCGGTTCACCCACCTCTCCGGTCAGCACCGCGCCGTTGTCCGTGAGCGTGTTGGCTCGGTTGATGGCAAAACCCAACTCCCGTGCTACCCGGGCGGTGAAAAAGCTGAACCCGCCCGAGACCAACGCTGTAGTCGCGCCAAACGCGTTCATTGTGGCCACCAGCGTGCGGGCACCGGGACAATATTGAATGGCCTTCCAGGTCTCTTCCAGCGCGCTCACTTTTAACCCCTTCAGAAGCCCCACCCGCTCGCGTAGGGCCGCGGCAAAATCCAGCTCCCCATTCATCGCCCTAGCAGTGATGCCAGCGATCTTCTCCTTCAGCCCCGCGAAGGCCGCTAGCTCGTCCAGCGTTTCAACGGTCACGATGGTGCTGTCCATATCCGCGACCAACACCGCCTTGCGCCGCCCGCGCGGACGGGTAACGAATATATCCACCGCCTTGTGGACCATCACCGCTTCAATGGCCGCCCGGTCCGGCGCGGTGGGAGAGTGAAACTCCGCCGCCCTGCCCATCTCCAGCCAGACGAGGTTGCGCCCCTCGGCGTAGGCCATAGCTCTGTCGACGTCCTGTGCTTTGAGGGCACCTGCTTCGAGGCTGGCCACGAGGGTAACGATGTGAGAACTAGGCGCTATCATGGGGGCGACCGATAAGACAGAGACGGGCTTTGAGCAACGGAGCGGGTTAATCATCGCCGGCCCCACTGCCAGCGGCAAATCTGCGCTGGCTCTGGCCTTGGCCAAAGCGCTTGGTGGCACCATCATCAATGCTGACGCCATGCAATGCTATCGGGAGTTGCACGTGCTGACCGCCCGGCCCTCTGCGGAAGATGAAATTGCGGCCCCGCATTTTCTTTATGGTGTACGCGCCGCCACCGAGCCGGCTAATGCCGCTTGGTGGCGTCAAGCGGCATTAGCCGTGATGCAAACCTCCAGTTTCCCCATTCTTTGCGGCGGCACAGGGATGTATTTCTCCGCCCTGGTGAACGGCATCGCCGACATCCCGCCCCCTGGAGAGGAAGCCCGCACCGAGGCAAGACGGCTGCTGGCAGAGATTGGCCCAGAGGCGCTGCACGCGAAGTTGGACAAGGAGACCGCCGCGAAACTAAGGCCAAAAGATAGCCAGCGCGTCGCCCGTGCCTATGAGGTATTGTTGGGCACAGGCAGAGGCATGGCTTACTGGCAGGCCCGGCCTACCGAAAAGCTGGAAGGCTGGCGGCTTAAGATGATCCTTCTGGAACCACCCCGCCCGGCCTTGCGCGAAGCCATCGAAACCCGCTTTGAGGCCATGATGGAACACAACGCGCTGGAAGAAGCTCGAGCCCTGCTCGCCCAAAACCTGCCCCCTGACCTGCCGCTTTTGCGCGCCCATGGCTTGCCGGAACTGGCCGCTTATCTGCGCGACGAAACCAGCTTGGAGGAGGCCAAAGCCCGCGCATGCTTAGCCACGTTCCAATACACAAAGCGCCAAATGACGTGGTTCCGGCACCAGGCTTTGGTAAGTAGAACAGACATGCAAATAATTCATTCAAGAACCAGTCATGATTCGAAATTTTTGGAAAGAATTTTGCCTAATTTAAGAAATTTTGTAAAACCCCATGGTTGACCTTCCTGTTCTGACGCTGTAGCGGAACACGGGGTATTTTGGGCGCGGATGGCAGGGACACATGGACGGCACGATTGCACCGATTGAACTGGTGAATTCCGGGGCGGAAGCCGTCCTGCGAGCTCTGAAGGCACAGGGCGTGGATGTCATTTTTGGCTATCCCGGCGGCGCGGTATTGCCGATTTACGATGCGCTGTTTCAGCAGAACGAAATCCGGCACATTCTCGTGCGGCACGAACAAGCGGCGGTGCATGCGGCCGAAGGCTATGCCCGTTCCACCGGCAAGGTCGGCGTCGTGCTCGTCACCTCGGGCCCTGGGGCCACGAACGCCGTCACTGGGCTAGTAGACGCGTTGATGGATTCAATCCCTCTGGTTTGCCTCTGCGGTCAGGTGCCCACCCATCTCATCGGCAACGACGCCTTCCAAGAGGCGGACACCACTGGCATTACCCGGCCAGCCACAAAACATAACTACCTAGTCAAAAAATCAGAGGATTTGGTGCGCATTGTGCACGAGGCGTTTTTGGTCGCCCGCACCGGTCGTCCCGGACCGGTCCTGGTCGATCTACCCAAAGACATCCTCATCACCCCCGCCCCCTACTGTGAACCTGCCAGCACGCCGCACCGCTCCTACCACCCTCGCACCGAACCGGACCCACGGCGGATCGAAGAGGCGGTGGCAATGCTCAAATGCGCCGAACGCCCCATCATCTATGCCGGTGGCGGTGTGATTAATGCCGGACCGGAGGCCGCCCGTTTGCTTGCCGAGTTCACCCGCCTAACCGGCTTTCCCATCACCAACACGCTGATGGGCCTGGGCGCGTTCCCCGCTTCCGACCCGCTTTTCGTGGGTATGTTGGGAATGCATGGCACCTATGAGGCCAACCTCGCCATGCATGGCTGCGACGTGATGCTGAACATCGGCGCCCGCTTCGATGACCGCGTGACCGGGCGGCTAAACGCCTTCTCGCCGGGCTCGAAGAAGATTCATGCCGACATTGACCCCTCCAACATGAACAAGACCGTGACGGTGGATGTGGCTATTGTTGGCGATGCTCTGGCGACACTGAAGGCGCTGATCACGGCGTGGAAGAAGGACGCAACCCCATCCAACCGCCCAGCGCTGGCACGTTGGTGGGAACAGATCAATGTTTGGCGGGCAAAAGACTCACTGCGCTACACCCAGCCGCGCGAGCCTGGCAGCGTCATCAAGCCGCAATACGCCATCGAGCAGCTTTATAAAGCCACGTGCGGACGCGAAACCTACATCACCACGGAAGTCGGCCAACACCAAATGTGGGCGGCCCAATATTTCAAGTTTGAAAAGCCAAACCACTGGATGACCTCCGGCGGTCTTGGCACCATGGGCTACGGCCTGCCGGCCGCCATGGGAGTGCAAGTGGCGCATCCAAATGCGTTGGTCATCGACATCGCCGGCGAGGCCAGCATCCTGATGAACATTCAGGAGATGGGCACTTTGGCTCAATACCGCCTGCCAGCGAAGATCTTCATCCTCAACAACCAATATATGGGCATGGTGCGCCAGTGGCAGGAGCTGTTGCATGGCAGCCGCTATTCCAGCTCCTATTCCGAAGCCCTGCCTGACTTTGTAAAGCTGGCGGAAAGCTTTCATGCTATTGGCCTGCGAGCCGAAAAGGTCGAGGATCTCGATCGGGTGATCGCTGAAATGATTGCGGTTGATAAGCCGGTGATCGCGGATATCTGGGTAGACCAGAAAGAAAACGTGTTCCCGATGATCCCCTCCGGTGCTGCACATAACGAAATGCTGCTGGGACCCGGCAATCGGGACGGCTCGGGCCCAACCGTGACTAATGAAGGGATGGCGCTAGTCTGATGTCTGACACCACATTACGCTCCGCCACCATCTCGGTTCTGGTTGAGAATGAATCCGGCGTTCTGGCGCGTGTTATCGGGCTCTTCTCAGGCCGCGGCTATAATATCGACAACCTAACCGTCGCCCCAGTGGAGCGCGACGGCTCGAAAAGCCGCATCACCTTGGTCACTAGCGGCACGACAATGGTCATTGAACAAATCAAGGCGCAGCTAGACCGGCTGGTGCCGGTCTATAAGGTGCTGGACCTTTCCGAAGGCCCGCATCTGGCCCGCGAGTTGGCCTTAATAAAAGTGATCGGCACCGGAGAGAAGCGCGCTGAAGCACTACGTCTTGCGGATGCGTTCCGCGCCCGCGTCATCGACGCGACAACCGAGAGCTTCACCTTCGAGCTCACCGGTGTCACCGACAAGCTGGATGCGTTTCTCGACCTGATGCGCCCGTTGGGGCTGGCGGAAGTCTCCCGCACTGGCGTGGCAGCCATCGCGCGCGGCGTGAAAACAATTTCTTAAGGTCCCCATATCTTTTTTGGTACAGCCTTTTTCAAAAGGCTTTGCTTTTTAAAAATGCTGTCGCAAAAGCTTTTGTAACTTTAAGCCAGCGGCACCGACCCGGCTGGAGGCATGGGTACTGGGTTCGGCGCTGCCAAGTTCTGCGCGGCACTCAGCGCTACCAAGGCCCCTAACGCCTCGGTCATCGTCGTCGGCACCAGTATTGTAGCGCCGCGCTCTTTGCTGTTCATGTCGTAGATCAGCCCCATCTGTCGGATCTGCAACACCACAAGATTTTCTTGATAGATTTGTGCTGCGTCCACAACCTACTGAGCAGTGGCGATTTCAGCACTCGCCAAAGTCACCCGCGCCTGCTTCTCCTTTTCCGCCTGAGTGTTAAGGCTCATCGCATCGTTCAGCTCCAGCGGAATCGTCACATCCCTGATCTCCACGGCAATATCGCCAATCCCCCAGCCATCGGATTTGCGACCGATCAGAGTTTGCAGCTTCCCATCCACAACCTTGCGGTTGGAGAGAATGTCCGAAAGGTTGGTTGCGAGATCACCTCCCGCAATGAGGTTTGCGCCACCTGGGCGATCATGTTCTGGTAATCGGTGAGCTCCGTCGCGGCGCGTTGCACATCCGCCACGTGCCAGAACAGGATCGAGTCCATCGTCACTGAAACAGCGTCGGCGGTCAGCGTGTCCTCAGCGGAAATACGCGTGCTCTGCCGGGGCGTATCTACCACTGCATAAACGATTTCGATGGTCGGCGTCAGAAAATATAGCCCCGGCCCGCGCCGCGCCACAAAACGCTCCAACCGCAGTACCACTGCACGCTCCCATTTCGCCGCGGTGCGCAGGGTCAATCCCAGAATTGCCCCCCGGAACGGCCACCGAACCCGCCACCAACGAAATTAGAGAAGCCGGTGCGATACCCACCAGAATAACAACGGCAGAAACAAGGGTAACTGCACCGTTCATGACGACGTCCTAGGTTTGCTGTGTTGTTAGCAGAAGTTCTGCTCTGCGGGCGACTCGGTAGGAGTGCTACTCATGTTTCCATGAGCACCGCCGCCGCCCTTGTCGCCCTTGCCGCCGCCGTCTTCGCCTTATTCTCCTGGCGTGCGGTCCGTGAATTGCCCCGACGACTCAAGCTGGAGTTGGACAAGCTGTTCGCCAGCACCAGAGCCGAGGCGGAGTTCCTGCGCCAATCCCTCAGCGCCATGGAAGGACGCCTCGCTAGCGCCATCCAAACCGGTACCACTGATGCGCTTGCTAAATCTTTCGAGCAAATCGCCGTGGCAACTCAGAACGTTGCCGCCACGGTGGATGGGCTGCGCCGCCAGGCGGGCGAGGATGCGCAGAAAACACTTCTGCTCCTGGAAACTCGGCTCACCACCATCCAGACCAGCGTGAACGAAAAGTTGCATGAAGCGGTAGAACAGCAGATGACCGCCTCCTTCGCCCGGGTATTGGAACAATTCGCCCAAGTGCAGCAGGCCATGGGCGAGGTACAATCCGCCGCCAAGCAGGTAAGCGATTTGAAACGCCTGTTCTCCAATGTAAAGACTCGCGGCGGCTGGGGCGAGGCGCAGTTGGCCGCAATGCTGGAACAAATCTTGCCTCCGGGCGCCTTCCAAGCGAATTTCGCGTTGAAAGATACCTCACGCGAGCGAGTGGATTTCGCGCTGCGCATGCCCTCGCGTGAAACACTCTGGCTTCCAATCGACGCAAAATTCCCCACCGAGGACTACGACCGCCTGCTGCTTGCCGCCGAGAGCGCAGATGCAGAGGCCGAGCGCGCCGCCCGCGAAGGTGTGGCCGCCCGGGTGAGGGCCGAGGCGCGCAAGATCCGTGAAAAATACATCTGTCCGCCGGAAACGGTGGATTTCGCCGTACTGTATTTGCCGTCTGACGGCCTGTTTGCAGAAGTGGCCCGCATCCCCCGCCTTATCGACGATGTGCGGGCGCGAGAACGCGTCATCATACTCGGCCCTTCACTGCTGCCCGCTCTCTTGCAAACCATCCATCTTGGTCACGTGACACTGGATTTGGAAAAACGCGCGGGTGAGATTGGCCAGATTCTTGGCGCCACAAAGACCGAAATGGTGAAGATGGACGATGCGTTGGCAAAGCTGGCTCAAAACGCCAGTACCATGACTAACAATATCGAGAAGGTGCGCACCCGTACGCGCGCAATGGGCCGCATCCTAAAAACCGTCGAGGTGGTGGACACGGATACCGCGCAAGGTCTACTCGGACTGGCCAACGAAACAGAAGATTGACCCCCTGCCCTACGCCAAATTCTAGAAATGAGCTTTCCATTCTCTGGCGTCAGCTCCGCACCCACCGCCGCAATCATCACCACCACCTATGCCACACTGAATGCAAAATTTGATGCGAGCACCAAGGCGCAATTGCGGACTGGGAAGACACCCGCCTGACGCTAGATGATTGGAATGCACTCCTCCCGTCTGCGCTTCCAGCAGGACACGCAGAAGGAAGCCCGAAAAGCTGCGTTGGGTTACCGGGACGAGCTTTCTCCCGCCATTACCAATCCCGAAAGCAGCCTTTAAAGGAAGGCTGCTTTCGGTGCCTAATCGCAAGACCGAAGAACAAACCGACGGTGCCCACGCGCTACGCCTGTAGCAGGCGGTTATCACAGCCTTCTCCCCCGATATCGAGCGCGATTTGCAAGCAGAACTAAAATTACAACAGCACTAGACTGCCTTTCTCACCCCGGCGAAGATCGAGATCAATGGAAAACCTCTCTGGCTTTGCTCCCTATCAGCAAAGGGCTCAACCATGAAACGCGCCATAAAGCCGACCAGACGTGCCAGAAATTTTTCTTTAAACATGCAGAGGAATTTGACGCAGACCTGTCGGCAGACAGCTGCGCGCTTCACCCGTCCATTTAGAGCCGTCCTGCCAACCACGTTCATGCCGAGCCGAAGGCGCCAACCACGTTCATGCCGAGCCGAAGGCGCCAACCAGCCAACATCCATCATTATGGCATAAGAAGTCGCTAGCGTCGGGTCACGACTATGATCGTTGCTGTTCTTAAATGAACTTTCCTGCCGCCCTGACGACCACAAGTCAAACGAATAAAAGCCTTCCACCCCAGCGCCACGCTGCAGATCTGATACTGCAGGAATCCTAAACTTCCCTCGGCCCAAACGTCCACGCGTATCGCGCAGCGGCATACTAGAATTAAAACCCAACAGATATCCTGTGTATTCAATGTGGGTTTAATTCACTATCTCCGATTCCAATGTGATAATGAGACGGAATTTGTCTTGGCGATCTGACGAGCAACGGGTGGCGACTAAGCCTTATCTGCCGCGTGATGTTCGTAGCAAGGCGCGGGTTGATGACCGCCAGACAGCGAGTGGTACCCTCAATGTTCTGAAATCTGGTTGCCGATGGTAGGATTGTCCGCCCGAGTATGGCCCGCCCGAAACAGTCTATAATCACTTTGTTCGGTAGGCAAAGCACTGTGCTTGAGAAGCGTTATTCTGCGAGTGGCAATGCCCAAATAGATACCGCAAATGCAGACAATCGACTCAGCCCACGTCAAGGCCCAGCGCCCGGCCTCTGGCGCAAACGGGCGGGGGAAGGCAGGCTATGCTATCGACCGATCGCTTGGAGGGCGTAACATGAAAATTCATGTAAGCGCAGAAGCCAAACGCCGCCTTCTTTCTATCCTGCCGACCAACGGTTAGGAACATGACTGCCTTGCTCGTGAGCCACCGATGCGCAAACTCCACCGGCCAAGACCGCGATTCCCGATAAGGCGTATGGTAGCACCGAATTGCGCGAACAGCTCGCCGGACGGCGCTCCTAACCAGTCATCCCCCCGAAAAAACCGCAAGCGGTCATACAAATTCCGCAGATAAACCGAAGCCAAACGACATAAGGTCGAAAAATGCCTTATACTGCCCAACGGTTTTCAGAAGCATCGAAACACACTTCGACAGACGCGAAAGAAATTTCGTCGTGTCAATCTTCCTCCTCACAACCATTGTCTGGTGGCTGTTACGAGTCTGGACCGTAGATCTGCTTGTCTGTATCGCCGCCTACGGCTAAATGTGCCGAAAGCGTCACGGACAGCATCGCGGGAGAAAATTCTGGCAAGGCCAGAACGCTGAACGACTATAAAAAACCTTGTAACGACGGCGGCCCGACGTCCCAAAATGCCCTTTCCACCGAAACGACGAATCTGTCTGGGTGCCGCACTTCATCATCAACTCGCCGCGCGTCATCCTCCAGGGCAGCGTTGCTTGGTCGGGCCACGCCCACGCAGGATTGGCAGTGGAACCACGTTCCGATACATGCTATCTTGCCACAATCCGAAAAAACTATTTCGGAGAAACATTAAAAAGCTTTGCCATTCAGTGGCTTTGTGTTGGAGCGGCAGTCTACTTTCATGGCACTGCAGGCATAAACCAGGACCTTGTCACGCCGTAGCGTTAGGCGCACAACAGTGCACATGCTGCGCCGGTTATTGCTCTTGAGCCCCCTGGCCCTGACCGCTTGTCAGCGTAAGCTCTGCGCACAAGACGTGGGTGTCCGCGGACTGATCCCGCCGCTTTCCTTCACCATGACAGATGTGAATACTGGCAAGCGAGTCACAGCGGCGGATTTCAAGGGCTCGGTGGTGCTGCTCTATTTCGGCTACACCAATTGCCCCGACGTCTGCCCCGCGACGCTCTATAACATGCAGCGCGTACAAGCGGCCATGGGTAGTAAGGCGGCGGCAAGGGTCAAGATTTTGTTCGTCACTGTGGACCCGAACCGCGACACCCCGCCGTTGTTGACGCAATACACCGCCTTGTTCGGCGCTAACGTGGTGGGGCTGCGTGGCACGCCAAACCAGCTCTACAGCCTAGCTCGGCGCTACCGAGTGGTGTTCTCGGTGGTTAAGAAGCCAATTTACACTGTTACCCATTCGGCGGCGGTTTATGTATTCAACGCGAAGGGCAAGCCAGAATTCATCATCGCGGGTCTAAGCACCGTAAAGCCTGACATAAGAGGGATCGCGCGAGATTTGCGGCAGGTGGCCTCGGAATGACCGGCTGGCACAGCATCAGCCTGTGGATGGAGGGGGTTGAGGGCGGACTGACGCCGCGCCCGGCTCTGGAGAGCGAAGTCACGGCTGATATCGCCATTGTTGGCGCCGGCTATACCGGACTCTGGGCTGCCTATTACCTGAAGACTCGGGCACCGGATTTGCGCATTGCGATACTGGAGGCCGAGACCGCCGGCTTCGGTGCCTCGGGGCGCAATGGCGGCTGGGTGATGGGTGCTATGCTAGGAGATGAGCGGATTGTAGGCCATCTAACCGAGCCTCGCAGGCGCGAAACCTGGGCGCTTGTACACGGCATTCCGGACGAGGTGGGGCACATAGCCCAGACGGAGGGCATTGCTTGCGACTTCCGCAAAGGAGGCACGCTGTATTGCGCTACGCGCTACCCGGAGCAGGAGCGTCGCCTGCGCGGTTGGTTGAACGATCTTTATGCTCATGGCCAGACCGAAGACGATGCGCGTTGGCTCAGCCCAGCGGAACTAACACAAGAACTTCAAATTCCCAGCATCTTAGGCGCGGTTTACACTCCGCATTGCGCCACCATTCAGCCAGCCAAACTGGTGCGGGGCCTTGCTGAAACGGTGGAAAAGCTAGGGGTAACGATTTACGAACGGAGCCGCGTAACCCATTGGCAGCCGGGCGAGATACGCACTGCACAGGGCCGGGTGAAGGCGGATTGGGTGATCCCCGCCGTGGAAGGCTACGCCGGCGCCATGCCGCCCCTAGGCGATTACCAGTTGCCGGTACAAAGCCTCATCATCTCTACGGAACCATTGCAAGAGGATGTCTGGGCTGGGATTGGACTTTCGCGGGGGCAAAGCTTCAGCGAATTCAGCCGCCAGGTAACCTATGGCCAACGCACAGCCGATAATCGGCTCACCTTCGGAGCCCGCGGCGGCTACCGCTTTGGCGGCAGGTTACGCAAGGATTTTACCTTCACCGAAGCCGAAGAGAGCCTACGCCGCTATCTACTGGGCGAGATTTTTCCGCAATTAAAGGACGCAACAATCACACATCGCTGGGGCGGCAACCTCGGCATGCCCCGCCGGTTTCAACCGCATATGCTGCTGGACTCGAAGAACCACATCGCCCTATCCGGCGGCTATGGCGGCGAGGGCGTGGGAGCCTCCAATCTTGGCGGGCGCACGCTGGCGGATCTGATTCTGGGGCGACAAACCCTGGAAACGCACCAACCATGGGTGATACAGGATAAAACCATACAACAGGCCTTGCGCCGGTGGGAGCCCGAACCGCTGCGCTGGCTGGGCTATAACGCCATCATCGCCAGCTTCGCGCATGAGGACAGGGTTTTGGCAGATGAACATAGCGCCCCCTGGCGCCGCCGTATGGCTCAAGCATTGGCCGAGTGGATGCAGGGGCTGATGCGATAGAGCAATATACGTTTAGACTGACGCAGCAACGGCAAAGCAAATGCACATTGCTTACCAAAATTCAAAGTTATTGATTCAGCAAAAATCTGAATGGGCTAGAGCCTGTAGCCTTGCAAAGCTGATAAATAAAATACCGTTATACTCCAAGCGTTTGATCCCGGACTTTAATGGTGCATTATTCTCTTCTGAATGGAAGGAAGCACTATGGTCCAGATTCTCCACGGCCGCGCCACATCGACATCGCCGAAGTGCAAACCGCTGAAGGAAAACTCTATCTCTTCGTTGCCATCGATAGAACTTCCAAGTTCGCCTATACTGAGCTTCATCCCAAAGCCCAAAAAATGGCGGCCGCCCAGTTCCTCAGAAACCTTATCGCCGCCGTGCCCTACACGATCCATACGGTGCTCACAGACAATGGCATCCAGTTCGCCAACCGCACCACGGACATCTACGCCTTCATCCACATCTTCGACCGCGTCTGCGACGAAAACAACATCGAACACCGCCAGACCAAAGGTGAAACATCCCTGGACCAACGGCCAAGTCGAACGAATGAACAGAACCATCAAAGAGGCAACCGTTAAGCGCTTCCATTACGAGAGCCACGACGAACTAAACAGCCACCTCACCAGCTTCGTCGTCGCTTACAACTTCGCCAAACGGCTCAAGACGCTCAAAGGCCTCACACCCTACGAATTCATCTGCAAAGTATGGACAAATAAGCCAGAACGATTCAAGCTAAACCCGCTCCATGAAATGCCAGGACTAAACACCTAGTTCAACTCCGGTAAGAGCCATTGATGTCGATATAGCCGTGGGTAAGATCACATGTCCAAACCGTGGCGTGTCCGTCGCCAAGGCCGATGTCGACCGTGATCTCGATCTCTCTCCCCCTCATGTGTTGTACAAC
>JAKAEC010000039.1 GCA_021818425.1 Pseudomonadota bacterium | reverse complement strand
AGGCTCAGGAGTCATTTTTTGAGATAGAAGGCGCCTGCTGCAACGAGAGTAATGGCAGTGCGGAAGATGTGTGGGGCATCTATCGTAGCGTGTTGCGATGCGCCGCTAATCCTTGATTTTGGCGAACATGTTCTCGACCTTATGACGCTGTTTGTAGAGCGCCTTGTCATAGCCGATGACCTGCTTTCGGTTTATTCGGCCTGGGATACACGGCGTGATGCCTCTCGCGGCCTGCTCATTACGGAACCAGTTACTGTCATAGCCTCGGTCGGCGATGAGTGTTTGGGCTTGAGGTAGGCGTTCCAGCACCTCGCGGGTACCCTTGTGATCGCTTACCTGTCCGGCTGTGAGATGCAGCAGCACGGGTTTGCTGTCGGCATCGCGGACGGCATGCAGCTTGGAGTTTAACCCACCTCCGTGAGCTTTCCATCGGCACTACGTGCCAATGGAACCTTGGCTCACTCCGCCCTTGGTTCGCCTCAGGCAGCGGGGAAAGCCCCCCTTGGCGCCAAACTGGTGGCGGTAGGGTGCGCCTTCAGGTGCTTGGCGTCGATCATGGTCCGGTCCGCTTTTATGCCCTCACGCGTCAGCGAAGTGAAGATACGGTTCAACACACCGAGCAGGCTCCAACGCACAACACGATTGTAAAGCGTCTTGTGAGGGCCGTAAGCTTTGGGCGCATCCCTCCACTGCAGCCCATGCTTGATCACGTAAATGATCCCGCTGATCACCCGCCGGTCATCGACGCGTGGCACGCCGTGCGAGAGCGGAAAACACGGCGCTATCCGCGCCAATCGGCGCTCACTCAGTAAAAACAGATCGGGCATGGCGGCAGACCTCCGCCAAGTCCAGACTCACACTCTTACGAGCCGAGCCAAGAAATTAACGGATCCTGAGCCAAGGATGATCTGAAGGCGCTGACGAGCGGGATGCAGGTCACCTCATGCAATCGAGATAATCTGCCGACGTGTTGTCGAGTGATTTTGAATGTGCCCGAGACGTATTCCTGAAGCCTGGCGACATAGAGAATAAAAAAGGAGGGTTCGGTCTGTCGTTTCATTCTCGGTTAATTCGAGAGCTTCATGGTCAGGCAATGTGGGACGATCCGTGGGCACATTGGCTAAACTTCCGGCGGCATGGCGGCGATGCCCAGGGCAAAAGCAGAATCGAAGTGCAGACGGCGCAATATGCCGACAAGCTGCTTGACGCACTGGCGCTGAGGCCGGGCTCGACGCTCCTCGATATTGGCAGCGGCGAGGGCTTGATTGGGTTCACAGCCCTGGCTCGGGAGCCGCAATTGCGAGTGACTTTCACCGATATTTCCTTACTACTGTTGGACGGTTGCCGCACGCGGGCCAGGGCGGCAGGTGTGTCGGATCAATGTCATTTTTTGCGCTGTTCCGCCGCTGGGTTGGCGGCCAGCGAGGCAAGCCAGGATCTAGTCACGGCTCGCTCTGTCCTTGCCTACGAGGCCAATAAGGTAGCCGCCTTCGAGGAGATGTATCGTGTGTTGCGGCCTGGGGGGCGGTTTTCCATCGCCGAGCCGCTCTTCAGGGAGGAGGCGTTGGCCGCCGCCGGAGCGCGCGATCGCGTCACGCGGCGGGGCGAGCCGCTGCTGGCGCTGCTGCATCGATGGAAGGCCGCGCAATTTCCTGATACGCAAGAGGCCATCGCTTCTTGCCCGTTCACTAATTACGACGAACGGACTTTGCTTCGCATGGCGCAGGGTGCCGGGTTCACCAGCCTGCATCTTGAATTGCATGTTGACATCCAACCCAGCCCGCCCCGGAACTGGGAAGGGTTTCTGCAAACGTCCCCGCACCCATTGGCGCCGAGCCTGGGCGACATCATCGAAGAGCGTTTCTCCCCGGCCGAGGCGGCGATGCTGGAACGGACGCTCCGCCCCGCCGTGGAGGCGGGTGGAACGCCGCAGACCAAACGGATGATCTATCTTTCCGGTGAAAAGCCGGCCAGCAATTGTTGATGGAGAGGGGCGATTCGGACATCTGGTTGTTGTGCAAAGCAGGTCAATCAGATGTCATCGCATTCTCGTTATCATCTTCGCCTTCCGCAGGTGGCGCTGGCAGCGCATAGCCGCTGTTCAGCCAACGGCCGAGATCGATATCCGCGCACCGGCGGGAGCAGAAGGGCTTATGGCTTGGTGCGGCTGGCTTGCCGCAAATGGGGCATTTCATCCGTTCAAAATCTCGTGCAACGGCGGACGTATCCGGCGCCGGTTGATTTCCGCGAAGCCGAGATGTGAAAGCCCCAGAAGGGTGGGGGTCAACGGGTCGTGCTGTAAGGTCTTACGCAAGCCCGGCAGGAGCTTCTGGCGCTGCGCGGCCTTCAGCCCGGCGAAATCAATGAGGATTCCGCCGGAGAGGTTGCGCAACACGACTTGGCGACAGATTTCTGGGATGACGGCTTGGTTGAGCACAACCGGACTTATGTGGCTGGCGGCTGCCGTGTCCACATCCAGCAGCGTGGCAGCAGGGGCAGCGGTAATGTGCAGACGTGCTCCGTGGGGCAAAGCCGCCGTGGGCTCAGCCAGCGTGGCGATCTCGTCTTCAAGAACCGCATCGAAAGCCTGGGCGTCGTATCTCATCCGGCCTTCCAGGGAGGGGCGGAGTTCCGCCATCAGGGCGTAATCATCTAGGACCAGTTCATGCCCCCGAAAGCGTTCTGTAAGTTCCAGAAGCGGGCCGGGGCCACAGGCGACGAGGCCAGGGGAGTCGCCAGGCGGATTGCTGTCCAGCTTCAAGCGCAGACCCTTTCCGTTTTGGGCCGCACGGGTGACGCGGACGCTGACATATTGGCCGATAGTGAGGCCTTTTCCCCCGGCGCTGTCCGGCAGAAAACCGGACCTGTCGGTCCCAAGTTCCAAGAAACACCCCGCCAGGGCTTTTTCCACGGCCTCCACGCGGCCGGTGTAGAGATCGCCCACACCATCTGGTGCGGCTCTGTTCCAGACATAAAATTCCGTAAGCCCGTTACCGCGCAGCAAAGCGATGCGCACCAGAACACCCTGGGTGGAAGCGGCGATCAATGCCATCCCAGGCCGCGCAGTAGGGCGCTGGTTTCGTGTAATGGTAGCCCGACCACGCCAGAATAGGAACCGGAGAGGAAGTCGATGAAACTGGCGGCATGACCCTGAATGGCATAGCCGCCCGCCATGCCCTGCCATTCCCCGCAGTCCAGGTAGGCGTGCAGCTGCGGCTCATCGAGCCGCGCAAATCCGACTGCTGAATCGACCACGCGGCAGACAGTCCGGCCATCCGGTGCGCAAACGGCCACGGCGCTGTGCACCTTGTGACGGCGGCCTGAGAGCAGGCGCAGATAGGTTTCCGCGTCTTCGCGCAATTCGGCTTTATGGAGCATGCGTCGGCCTGCGGCGACAACCGTATCTGCGGCGATCACGAATCCATTTTGTGCGGGGAGGAGTTTTTCCAATGCCATTCGGCGCGCGAAGGCGCGAGGCAACTCACCCTTTTGAGGTTTCTCGTCGATCTCAGGGGGGATGATTTTGGCAGGCTCGATGCCGATTTGCCGCAACAGCGCCAGCCGCCGCGGGCTGGCTGAAGCCAAAATTACTTGAAACGGAATGTGATTCGGCCCTTTGTGAGGTCGTAAGGGGTCATTTCGACGTTTACGCGGTCGCCAGCCAAAACGCGGATACGATTCTTGCGCATTTTGCCGCTGGTATGGGCAAGAATCTCGTGGTCGTTATCAAGTTTCACGCGGAACATGGCATTGGGCAGCAGTTCAGTCACCATGCCGCTGAACTCAATCATATCTTCCTTAGACAAACATACCTCTACCAAAAAAAAGAAAACTGCCGCCCACATGGGCCGTGATTGTATTGCAGTCAAGGTTTTCTGCCGCTCGCACGGCTAACGCGGGTACCGGCCGCAACCGGCGGCATTTTGATAACGTTCTGATTAAGGCAGGAAACGCGGATATGGTGGGCACAACAGGGATTGAACCTGTGACCCCCACCATGTCAAGGTGGTGCTCTACCGCTGAGCTATGTGCCCATATCCGTGCCGGGTTACTAGCGGCGTTGGACGGAGGAGGCAAGAGCCATCCCGCCCGCTCGTATGTCTCATGCGTCCTCGACGAGTTCTACCCCGGGCACAAGCTTGGCGGCCTGCGCCAAGCGCGGGGAGACGTTGAAGCCGCCGGGCAGCCGCATCTCCAGCCGCCTTTGGATGCCGGTTTTTGGCACCAAGATGATGCAGCCTTTGCCGCGGCCTTCACGGTCGAACAGCGCCTTCAAGGACGGGATGGCGTCCTCTCGGTCCAGCCAGATTTTCAGCCCTGCGCCAACGGTGCGCGTGGCATTGTCCAATAGCGTGATGTCGGACGCGGTCAGGCGTAGCGTTTCGCCATCTATCTTTGCATCAGCGGTCACAAGTAGGGGTGTGCCGTCCTCCAGCAAATCGCGCGAGCGGTTAAGCACTTCGGAGAACAGGGTGACTTCTATATTGCCTTGCATGTCAGACAAGGTAAGCCACATCATGCGGCTGCCAGTGCGGGTAGCGCGCTCTTTCTTTGCGCCGACGATGCCTGCTAGTTTGACCCGGGTGGCGCCAGATTCGGCCTTGCGTTGCACGGCTGCCGATGGTGTCACATCGAGTTGCTTCAGGGCTTGAGCGTACATGTCCAGTGGGTGGGCGGAAATGTGAAAGCCGATGGCCTCCGCCTCGAAGGTTAGGCGCTCAGATTCCGGCCATTCCGGCCGATCCGGCAGGCGGATCGTCTCAGGTTCGCCGCCGCCAAACAGGCCGATTTGTCCGCTTTCGCGTTCGGCTTGGCTAGTTTGCGCGGTGCGCATTATGGCCTCCGCTGCAGTGAAGATGCGATGGCGGTTCTTGTCTAGGCATTCAAAAGCGCCAGCCTTGGCCAGAATTTCGATCTGCGCGCGGGTGAGGGTTTTAGGGTCGATACGTGCGGCGAAATCGTCGATACTGTGGAACGGTTTGTTGCCACGTGCCTTCACCAACTCAGCCATGGCGCCCATGCCAATGCGCTTAATGGCGCCTAGCGCGAAGCGGATGGCATAAGAGCCATCCTCCTGCAATTCCACCTTGAAGTCCGCGCTGGATTTGTTCACATCGGGGGGAAGCACCTTAATGCCGTTCTTCATCGCATCCGCGCGCAGTAGTGCCACTTTCTCGGTATTGGCGATGGAGAGAGACATGCACGCGGCCAGAAACGCCACGGGATGATTGGCGCGCAAATACGCGGTTTGGTAGGAAACCAAAGCGTAAGCAGCGGCGTGGGATTTGTTGAAGCCATAATCGGCGAATTTGGCCATCAGGTCGAAAACTTCGTTGGCGCGTTCGGCGGTAAAGCCCTTCGCCCGCGCGCCGTCCAGAAAGATTTTTCGCTGTGCATCCATTTCCTCGCGGATCTTTTTGCCCATGGCACGGCGCAAAAGGTCAGCACCCGCTAAAGTGTAGCCCGCCATCACTTGGGCAATCTGCATCACCTGTTCCTGATAAACGATGATACCGTTTGTTTCTTCAAGAATATGATGGATGGACGCATCCGGCGCTTCCCATTTGGCGCCGCGTTTACGTTCGCAATAATCCGGAATATTGGCCATTGGGCCGGGGCGGCAGAGCGCTTGCGCGGCAATAAGGTCTTCAAACCTATCGGGGCGCATCTGCAAAAGCGCGCCGCGGAAGGTATTTGTTTCGAAGGTGAATACGCCGGCGGTGTCGCCCCGGCTGATCATTTCATAGGTTTTTGTGTCATTCAGCGGAATTTTTGTAATGTCTAGCGTGATACCCTGGGACGCTAAAAATTTCAACGCGCGGTCGATAATGGTCAACGTGGTGAGGCCGAGGAAGTCGAACTTCACTAGGCCAACCTGTTCCACGTATTTCATCGAATACTGGGTGACAAGAAGGTCGGAGCGCGGGTCTTTATAGAGCGGCACCAGCTTTACTAACTCGCGGTCTCCGATGACCACCCCGGCCGCATGCGTAGAAGCATGGCGGTAAAGTCCTTCGATTTGTTTAGCGATTTCGAGGAGACGTGCCAAACCTTCATCGGACTCTCGCATTTCGCGGAGTTTGGGCTCGCCATCTATGGCTTCCTTCAGGGAGACCGGTTTGGCTGGATTGTTGGGGATAAGCTCCGCCACCTTGTTCACCTGACCATAAGGTAAGCCCAGTACGCGGCCCACGTCTCGCACGGCGGCGCGAGCCTGTAGCTTGCCAAAGGTGATAATTTGTGCGACTCGGTCGGCTCCGTACTCGTTCATTACGTATTTGATGACCTCATCGCGCCGTTCCTGACAGAAATCGATATCGAAATCTGGCATGGAGATGCGCTCAGGATTCAGAAAGCGTTCGAAAAGCAAGGCGTAGCGCAGCGGGTTGAGGTCTGTGATGCGTAACGCCCAGGCGACGAGCGAGCCTGCCCCGGAGCCGCGACCGGGACCAACCGGGATCTGGTGGTCCTTCGCCCACTGGATGAAGTCCGCCACGATGAGGAAGTATCCGGGGAAGCCCATCTGCGCGATGATGCCTAGCTCGACCTCCAGTCGCTCCCAATATTCCTTTTCGGCTTTGCCTTCGATGCCCTCTGCCGTCAGACGCGCGCGCAGGCCCTCTTTTGCCATGGCACGCAGCGTTTCCTCTTCTGTCGCTCCTTCGCGCACTTTCGGGCAGCGGGGAAGGAGGGGTTTGCGTGTGGTGGTCATCACCGTGCAGCTTTGTGCAATGGCGATGGTATTGTCGCACGCCTCGGGTAGATCTGCGAAGAGTTCGCGCATGATTGCCGCAGGTTTGAACCAGTGTTCGGGCGTCACGCGGCGGCGGTCTTTTTCCGCCAGCACACGGCCATCGGCGATGCAGAGCAGCGCGTCATGCGCCTCGTACATTTCGCGCGTGGCGAAGAAACATTCGTTGGTGGCAGTGAGGGGAAGATCAAACTCTTCCGCCAGTCGCAGGAAGCCGGGTTCGGTGGCGATCTCCAGTGGCTCGCCATGGCGCTGCAACTCGATGGCGATGCGGTTGGGAAATGCCTCTTTCAGCGCGGCGAGATAGGCCCGAGCATCTTCGATCTGGCCTTCTGCCAGCAGTCGACCGATGGGTCCCTGCGCGCCGCCCGTGAGCAAAAACAGACCTCCGGCATATTCGTATAGCTGCTCACAGGTGATTTGGGGTTTGACGGCGTCGCCGGAGAGGAAAGAGAGTGAGGTAAGGCGTTGGAGGTTGGCATAGCCATCCTCAGTCTGCGCTAACACTACCACATAGTCGGGCGGCAGATTTATCCCCGTGCGCGCTAGGCCAAGCTGACAGCCAATTATAGGCTGCACGCCGAATTTGGTGCAGTATTGGGTGAACTCCAGCGTACCAAACATGTTGGAGGTGTCGGTAATCGCCACGGCGGGCATGTTGTCTGTCGCCGTAAGTACGGCGATCTTGTCAGGCCTTATCGCGCCTTCCGATAACGAATAGGCGGAATGGACGCGCAAATGCACGAAATCAGCGTGGGCCATGCAGGACTCCTCGGGCGCGGGGTAGTTTGGGCTGAGGCTCAAGCCAATTCAAGCGGAGGGTTATATTTCACGTCCGTGAAGTACAGCCCCGAGGCGGGCGCGGTTTGGCCGGCTTTTGGGCGGGATTTTGCAGCTAGGATGTCTGCCAGCTCTTGTTCCGACCAACGACCTTCACCGACCATTTTCAACGACCCCACCATGTTGCGGACCTGGTGATGCAGGAAGCTGCGCGCTCTGGTTTCTATGATCACCTTTTCCTCCTCGCGCCGCACCGCCAAATAATCCAACGTGCGCATTGGGGTTTTTGCCTGGCAGGCGGAAGCTCGGAAGGATGAGAAATCATGATGGCCGAGCAAGGCTTGCGCGGCGCGGTGCATGGCCTGCTCGTCCAGCTTAGTCTTTACGTGCCAGACGCGATTTACCTCAAGTGTGGGGGGCTGTGGGCGGTTGAGGATAATATAGCGGTAGGCGCGTGAAATAGCGGAAAAGCGAGCATTCCAGCCCTCAGGGGCCAAGCCGCAGTGAAGCACTGCGATGGGGTGGGGCTTCAGGTGGAAATTCATCGCCTCGCGGATACGGTAGGGTTTGAAATCCGGCAGCTCGATCTGCACGATCATCGCCAGCGCATGTACCCCGGCATCTGTACGCCCAGCGGAGACTGCCTCCGTGATCTCCGTTCCACCACGGATGCGCGAGGCGGCCTCCTCGATCACCTGCTGGATGGCGAGGCCATGCTTCTGGCGCTGCCAGCCCATGAAGGGCGTGCCGTCATACTCGATTTCCAAGGCCCAGAGGGTCAATAGAAGCGCACCCCTTCGGGAAGTTTATAGCCGCGCAAAAAATCCTCCGCGCTCATCGCGACCTTGCCCGCGCGTTGCAGGCGCGTCACGCGCAAGGCCCCTTCGCCGCAGGCAATGGTAAAGCCGCCTTGCAGCAATGTACCAGGAATACCTTCGTCCGGTACTACCTCGGCCGCGAGGATTTTGATTACCATATCACCTAGCAGTCCCAGTGCGCCGGGCCAGGGGAAATAAGCGCGGATGCGCCGTTCTAATTCCACGGCGGGTAGTAGGAAATTTAGGCGCGCATCCTCACGGGAGAGCTTGGGCGCATAATTGGCGAATTTGTCGTTCTGGGCGATGGGTGCGCTGGGTTCAGCCAGTTCCCGCACGATCAGTCGGGCGCCGATCCCGGCCAGCCGATCGTGTAGGTCGGCGGAGGTGTCGTGCGGCCCAATGGGGGTGCCTTCGCGGCGGAGTGTGGGGCCGGTGTCCAGCCCCGCCTCCATCTGCATGATCGTGATGCCGGTTTCCACGTCTCCGGCGGCAATAGCAGCCTGGATTGGGGCCGCCCCCCGCCAGCGTGGCAGTAGAGAGCCATGGATGTTCAGGCAGCCGCGTTTGGGGGCATCCAAAAAATCCTGCGGTAAAATCAGCCCATAAGCGGCCACCACTGCGGCATCGAGATTCAGTTTCCTGAAATAGGCCAGTTCTTCGTCGTTGTGGCGCAAGCGGGTCGGGCAGCGTACATCTAAGCCGAGTGCTAGCGCGGTGGCATGCACCGGACAGGGCTGCTTCTTCTTGCCGCGTCCGGCGGGTTTAGGCGGTTGGGCGTAAACGGCCGTCACTTCATGCCCGGCCGCTATCAGAGCCTTCAGCGCCGGAACGGCGAAATCTGGAGAGCCCATGAAGGCAAGCTTCAACGGCTGGGCCATTACCGCGCCTTCTGTTCGCGCACTGCCTTGGCCAGTTTGCGCAGCAGCATGTTGCGCTTCAAGACGGAAAGATAATCCACGAACAGCACCCCATTCAAGTGGTCGATCTCATGCTGCAAACAGGCCGAAAGTAGCCCTTCGGCCTCTATCTCTTTCTTCATACCATTCAGGTCTTGGTAGCGCACTTTCACCCGGGCCGGACGCGTCACTTCGGCGTATTGGTCAGGGATGGATAGGCAGCCTTCCTCTTGGGTGGCCGTTTCCCCGGATTTAACGATGATCTCGGGGTTGATCAGCGCAATCGGGGCGGGCTGCTCCTTGGGCGCTACATCCACCACGATCACTCGCAGCAGGCTGCCAATCTGATTGGCAGCCAGGCCGATGCCCGGTGCCTTGTACATGCTGGCGAACATTGAGGGCACGAGCGCACGCACGTCGTCGGCATCCAAAGCGGTCACCGGTCGCGCGGTTTTGCGCAATACCGGGTTCGGATAGATCAGGATGGGTAGCAGCGGGGCGCTGGTTTCGGTCTCAGACATACCACGCATGTAATCTGCCCGTTGGGCGGCTGCAACGCGCCCCCCTTGCAACGCCGCAAAATCATGCCAACATGGAGTTCCGGATGCCTCATTTGAGGGTTCTTAACTTGCTTCGCTCATTTGGGGGAGCTTTAGAGCATGACGACCCGTGTTTTCACTTCGCCGCTTTTCCTGGGCTTTGATCATCTTGAGCAGATGATAGAGCGCGCAGCAAAAAATTCGTCGGATGGCTACCCACCGTACAATATCGAGCAACTCAGCCCCGCATCGCTGCGCATCACCCTCGCTGTTGCGGGATTTACGATGGATGACCTGCAGATCACCTTGGAAGATAACCAATTGGTGATAAGAGGCCGGCAGACTGATGATGGCCACGGACGGGTGTTTCTGCACCGGGGCATAGCCGCGCGGCAGTTCCAGCGAGCGTTCGTGATCGCGGAAGGGATAGAGGTGAAAGGCGCCTGGTTGGACAACGGGTTGCTGCATGTGGACTTGGTTCGTCCAGTGCCGCAACCGGTGGTGAAAACAATTCCCATCTCGCGCGGCCAGGGTAAGGTAACCGCCACTGCCAGAACGGTGGACGGAGACTGACCACAGCGGCATGGGAACTCGCTGGCAAAATGCGGCTTTTCCCAAATTTAGACATAATGGGACTTCAGGCTGGGGACTTCCCGCCCGAGGGGCCTGAAAGGACAGACGATGAACACCAAGGACCACGACGGCACCGCCGATTTTAACCCCGGTGTGCAACTAGACATTCATCATATTTCTCCCGCGCAGCTGGCGTTGCTGGGGTTGGAGGAGGTCGCCTTCGTGAAGCCGGTGATGACCGATGCTGGCCCGGCCTTCGCCATCTATGCGGCCGACGGCACGCCGATTGCGGTCGCTGCTGACCCACAGCTTGCGGCGGCTGCGATTATCCAGAATGATATGACGCCGACGCTGGTGCATTAGAGGCCGCTCTTCGCGATAGGGGCTGGAGGCGCCTGATGGGTTTGATTTTTCATACCGATTCCATAGTGTGTGGCCACACGCGTAACTTTGGAGCCAGCCTATCGGACGTTCTGGATATGCTGGGAAAGACGTTCTCGCCTCGATATTTATGTGGGAGTGCAGTTTGGCTTCGACCTCCAGTTGAGCCGCTCTTGGCTGCAAAGGCCGGCTCGCTTCTGAACCTAAGCCGAGTGGCCTAGCCTCGCTGGCGGGCGGATGGTAATGGCGCGGCCATGTCTATCGTGCTTGCATTGCCCAAAGGGCGCATTCTGAACGAGGCCGGCCCGGTTCTGGCGCGCGCTGGGTTGGTACCAGAAGCGGAATATACTGATGAAAATTCCCGCAAGCTGCGGTTTGGCACCAGCCATCCCGAAGTCGACGTGATCCGGGTACGCTCCTTCGATGTGGCGACCTTCGTGGCCTTCGGCGCGGCGGAGATCGGAATTTGCGGTGGCGATGTACTGATGGAGTTTGACTACCCTGAGGTTTACGCGCCGCTTGACCTTGGCATCGGCAAGTGCCGAATCTCCGTGGCCGAACCGAGGGACGATGCCGGGCAGACCGATCTTTCTCGTGTTTCAGCCATACGTGTGGCTAGCAAATACCCCAACACCGCCAAGCGCCACTTCGCCCGCCGGGGCGTCCAGGCGGAGATCGTGGGACTTTCCGGCTCCATGGAGCTCGCGCCTGGGCTGGGGTTGTCGCGGCTGATCGTAGATTTGGTACAAACTGGCAGCACGCTGAAGGCAAATGGGCTGGTGGAAACGGATGTGATTGCGCAGGTATCGTCGAAGCTCATCGTGAACCGCGTTGCCTTGAAAACGAGGCCCGAAGAGATCTCTACCTGGATCGAAGCATTCAGAAGGGCGCTTGTTGCATGAGAACCTTATCAACGACGCAACCAGATTTCGCGGCAGCTTTCGAAGCCCTGCTCTCCAGGACCACTGTGTCGGTTGAAGTCTCAGGAGCTGTGCACGAGATCATTGCGGCTGTGCGCGCTCATGGTGATGCGGCGCTCTTGGACTACACGGCGCGGTTTGACCGGCTGGAGTTGGAAGCCGCCGGCCTGCGGGTAACGGCGGATGAAATCGCAGCCGCCGTGGCGCAGACGCCTATAAAGCTGCGTGAGGCGTTGGCCGTGGCGGCACAGCGGATCAAGGCATTCCACACGGTTCAGCTTCCGCGCGATGTAGAATATGCGGATGATACGGGCATTGTTTGCGGCATGCGCTGGAGCGCGCTGGACGCAGTGGGGCTGTATGTGCCCGGCGGTAAGGCGGCTTATCCTTCCTCGGTGCTGATGAACGCTATTCCGGCCAAGGTGGCTGGGGTACGGCGCATTGCGATGGTCGTGCCCGCCCCTGGCGGTTTGCTCAATCCGCACGTGCTGGCGGCGGCGAATGTGGCGGGAGTCACAGAAATCTACCGTGTGGGCGGGGCGCAAGCGGTGGCGGCATTGGCTTTTGGTACTAGAACGATCCAGCGTGTGGACCGGATCGTGGGGCCGGGCAATGCTTATGTCGCGGAGGCCAAGCGCCAAGTGTTCGGACAGGTGGGAATTGATTCCATCGCTGGGCCCTCCGAGGTTCTGATCATCGCCGATGACCGTGCGGACCCATTGCAACTGGCCTACGACCTGCTCGCCCAGGCCGAGCATGACGAGGATGCGCAATCCATTCTGGTGACGAATAGCAGTACGCTCGCCGCCGCAGTAGAAGGCGCGGTGGCGCACGTTCTGGAAACACTGCCACGCAAGGAGATTGCCGCGACAAGCTGGCGCCGCCATGGCGCGATCATTCTGGTGCGGGACTGGAATGAGGCGGTGGACGTTTCCAACCGTGTGGCGCCTGAGCATTTGCAACTGATGTTGGTGGACCCGGCGCCGGTCTTTGCCGACGTGCGCCATGCGGGTGCCGTGTTTCTTGGTCGCGATACGCCAGAGGCCATGGGCGACTACATCATCGGCCCGAACCATGTGCTGCCCACATCTGGAACTGCGCGCTTTGCCTCGGGGCTTTCGGTTTACGATTTCCTGAAGCGCACTACCTATGCTCAGGTGCCAAGCCACGCGCTGGAGGTCTTGGGGCCGCATGCCGTTACCCTTGCCGAGGCGGAAGGGCTGGGCGCGCATGCACAAAGCATCGCAGTAAGGCTAAAGGCGCCGTAGGACCTCCCGCACCAGCGCATCGATGTCATCTGCCGTGGTGCGATGGTTTACGATGGCGCAGCGAATGGCGGTGCGCCCATTGATGACCGTGGTGGAAGGAGCGAACAAGCCTTCCTCTTGTAAATCTGCCACTAGGTCGACAATCTGCTGGTTCGTTTTGCCTTCGACCCCGAAACAGACGATGTTGAGCACAGTCGGTGCCAGCAAGGTAAGTCGGTTGCTGGCCTGCACCTGCGCGACCAGTCGGCTGGCCAGGGCGCAGCTGTTCTCCACCACACGGGCCAGCCCTTCCGTGCCGTATGCGGAGAGCGTCATCCATATTTTCAGTGCAGAGAAGCCGCGAGAGAGGTCCGGCCCCAGATCGCATGGCCAAGGGAAGCCGCCCGCCAGCCCGCGTGGTGCCGCAGCCAAATAATTCGTGGGTTGGGCGAAGGTCGCATTGTGGATGGCCGGGTCGCGCACCAGCAGGCAGCCGCAAGAATAGGTCACTTGTGCCCACTTGTGGAAGTCGAAGGCGATGGAGTCCGCCCGGCTGAGCCCGCTAGTAAGGCAGCGTTTGGTTGGTGAGACGGCGGCCAGCGCGCCAAAGGCACCGTCGACGTGGAACCAAGCGCCTTCGGTTGCGGCGATGTCGGCGGCTTCGTTTAGGTCGTCGAAGGAACCCGTATCCACGCTGCCTGCAGTGGCGGCGATGAGAAAGGGGGTAAAGCCCGCTTTCCTGTCCGCCGCGATGGTCTTGCGGAGTTTGTCCATGTCCATACGGAAATAGGAATCGACGGGGATTTTACGCAAGGTTGCACGGCCGAAGCCAGCCATGTCCAACGCGCCAGTGATGCAGCGGTGTACGCCCGCTGAGGCATAGGCGGTGAGCTTGGCGCCGCTCACGCCGGTTTCGTGTCCAGCCTCGCCCAAGGCTTTATGTTTTGCGCAGAGCACAGCGCAAAAATTTGCCATGGAAGAACCGGTGAGCAGAACGCCGGAGGTCCGCGAGGGCATGCCCAGCATTTCAGCTGCCCATGCGATTACTTGCCGCTCCACTGCGATGCCTACATGGTCCCGCCCGCCGCAATTAGCGTTCATGGCCCCAGCCAGCAGTTCCGCTAGCATGGAAACCGAATTGCCGCCACCATGCACCCAGCCCATGAAGCGGGGGTGCAGGTTGCCGGTGACGTAGGGCTGAATCTCGGCGGTGAAGCGTGTGTAGAGAGCTTCCACCTCCGTTCCGGAACGGGGCACTGGGGCGGAGAAGGATTGCCGCACCGTCTCCGGTATCGGGCGCCAAACGGGTTGTTCACGGATGTTGGAGAGATGGTCTACCATGTCGTCCAGCATCTTGTGGCCGAGGGCGCGTAAGGAGGCCCAGTCGGCGGGGTCGAGGGTGCTCATAAGCGGCGTATGGGTGATAACGAGCTCGTATTCAAGTTTGGCCATGCGCGGGGCAAAAATTAGGACTTTCGTCGGTTCGTTTGCAGCGAATTTCTGCCTAAAAAGTTCAGTCTCGCGACGGTTAAATTTCGCAGTTTTTCGAGGCATATAGTATACGCCCCGTGTCAAGGAGACCTATACTCTGACCAAGCTTACCTTGTTTTGACAAAAAGCTCTTATCTCTTGGTTTTGGAATGACTAGTGGATGCGCGTTTTAGTCTGCTTATCGAGGGGCGAGGCGCTTGTACCGCAAGCTAAGCGGATTCTCTAATGTATCTTTAGCCGTGGCATCGAGATATTTATCGATGACAGATGTTGATTGGCCTGCCTTTTTTAGAAGAAGGGAGGAGGCCCTCCAAATTCATCTAGCCATCCGACAACGAGTGGCTGCCTTTGCTGTGACTGCACTAGCCGCCTTCTCATTTTCTAGACTTTATAAGCTTTTGCCATTCGAGTCGACTTGGGATTCTTATCCCAGAAACGTGGGAGCAGGGGGCAGCATTCCCAGTCGTTGAGCTAGCTTAGCGATATTGAAAGAGCGTGTTGCTCTTGACGAAATCGCCAAGCCCGACGCTTATCGGGCAAGTTCCGTCAGGACGCTTAACTGATCAATTTGTCGTTCGGGGATATTTTCTAACATTGGTGACCCAAATCTAAGCCGCGCCGCGCGCCTTGAGAGCCGTCGCCAGTGTGCCCTCGTCCAGCACATCAAGCGCGCCGCCGATGGGCACGCCCTGGGCGAGGCGGGAGAGGGGTACGGCAAAGCGGCGCAGGCGTTCGCTGAGATAATGTGCAGTCGCCGCACCGTCCACGGTGGCGGGTAGAGCGAGGATGATCTCTTCGATGCCGCCTTGTTCCAGGCGCTTGAGCAGCGGGGCGATGGCGAGATCCTCCGGCCCGCGGCCTAAGAGAGCGGAGAGCGTGCCGTGCAGCACATGATATTTGCCGCGATATACATGTGCACGTTCCAGCGCCCAAAGGCCGGCAACGTTCTCCACTACGCAGATGCGAGCCTCGCGCAGGGGCTCCGTGCAGATGGCGCAAGGGTCTGAAGAATCCAGATTGCCGCAGATGGAACAGGAGCGAACAGAGACGGCCGCCGCGCGCAGCGCGTCAGCGAGCGACAGAAGGCCGGTTTCCCGTTCCCGCAGCAGCTTCAGCACAATGCGCCGCGCGCTGCGTGGGCCCAGCCCTGGCAGGCGCGCAAACAACGCTATCAGGTTTTCGAGTTCCGGGCCGCCCACGTTAGAAGGGGAGTTTCATTCCCGGAGGCAGGCTGATGCCGCCCATGGCGTTTTTGGTTTCGGAGTCCATCATCGCATCCAGTTTGGACTTTGCATCCGCATGGGCGGCGGCGATGAGATCTTCCAGCATCTCGGTCTCGGCGGGGTCGATCAGCTTGGGATCAATCTTGACGCTTTTCAGCGCGCCCTTGCCGGAAAGCACGACCTTAACCAGACCTGCGCCGGAGACACCTTCCATCTCGGCTGCTTCTAGTTTGGTCTGCATTTCGGCCATCTTCTGCTGCATCTGCTGAGCCTGTTTCATCAAGCCGGCGATGTTCTTCATTTATTCATCTCCTTCGTATAACTCGTCAGGCGGCACCAGGGCGGCCCAATCAGCGGGCAGTTCCGGCTCTGTTTCCAGCTCAGCCTGTGTTTCTACCTTAGTGCCAGGAAATTGCGCCAGAATGGCCTGCACCAGAGGGTGGGAAAGCGCTTCGTCTCGCGCTTTTGCCGTGGCCACACCCTCGGCTTCGTTAATCGTCGGCTCGCCAGCTTGCATGGAGAGTGCGATGGTCCAGCGCCGCCCGGTTTCCTCCTCTAGCATGCGGGAGAGTTTAGTAATGAAGTCGCGCGGATGATCATCCGCCAGGCGCATTTCAATAACGGGCGGGGCAAAACGTACCAGATGCACGGATTGCCGGAGATGTGCATACAACATCGCATCCCGCTTTGCCTGTGCTAGCGCCACAACATCGCGGAAGGTGAGCGTGCGTGGAGCGGCTTCATGTGCCACCACATTGCCGTTCGCAACCGCGCGCGCGCCGCTGCCGCCAGGACCGCCAGAGGGCACCCCACCAAGGGCGGTAGTTGCAGTCGTGGTAAGTTTCTTTATCAGTTCGCCCGGCGGGGGCAGATCCGCGACGTGGCAGAGGCGGATAAGAATCATCTCGGCTCCCGCGCGGCGGTCAGGCGCTATTTCAACTTCTTGCAAGCCTTTCAAAAGCATTTGCCAGAGCCGGCCAAGAAAAGAGATGGAAAGCGTGTCGGCGAATGCGGCGCCGCGCGTGCGCTCCATCTCCGACAACGCGCCAGCCTTGGCCAGGGACGGCACGGATTTTATACGGCTGATAAGATGAGTGAATCCGAGGAGATCCGAGAGCAGCACGCCGGGATCAGCGCCGCGTTCATAGGACTCGTCGGAGATTTGCAATGCGACCTGGATGTCACCCTTCACCACAGCATCCATCAAATCGAACACGAAGCTGCGATCCGTAAGGCCCAGCATCTCCGCCACCATGGGCGCGGAAATTTCCCCACCGCCTTCGGCACCGCGTGCGATCGCCTGGTCGAGCAGGGAAAGCCCGTCGCGCACCGAGCCGTCGGCGGCCCGGGCGATATGGGTGAGGGCGGCTTCGGAAATTGAAACCTGCTCCTTCTGCGCTATCTGGGCGAAATGCGAAGCGAGTTGCTCCACCGGCACGCGTTTCAGGTCATAGCGCTGGCAGCGCGAAAGTACAGTAACGGGAACTTTGCGGATCTCGGTGGTGGCCAGCACGAATTTAATATGAGGCGGCGGCTCTTCTAGCGTTTTTAGCAGCGCGTTGAACGCCGCCTTGGAGAGCATGTGCACCTCGTCGATGATGAATACCTTTACCCGCGCCGAGAGCGGCTTAAAGCGCGTGGCCTCGATGATTTCGCGCACATCATCGACACCGGTATTGGAGGCAGCGTCCATCTCCACCACATCCGGGTGGCGGTCGGCAAGGATAGCCTTGCAGTTATCGCACACGCCGCATGGGTCCGACGTGAAGCCGCCAGTGCTGTTCGTTTTGGTACAGTTCAGCGCGCGTGCAAGAATACGTGCAGTGGTGGTTTTGCCGACTCCGCGCACGCCAGTGAGCATGAAGGCATGGGCGATGCGGTTCAAGGTGAAGGCGTTGCGCAAAGTGCGCACAAGCGCATCCTGGCCTATCAGGTCGTCGAATGTCGTAGGGCGATATTTGCGGGCCAGCACACGGTAAGCGGCAGCTTTTAAGGCCTCCTCCTCGGGTTCATCGCCAAAGAGGTTGGGGCCCGGCGGCGGGGGGGCGGGCCCTTCGTCGTCAAACAAACCCATGTATAGCGCGGCCCTTGGTATAGATGTGCAGGTGGGAGACCGGACAACGACCCATGCGAAATCCGTTGTGGCTGCTGCCTTCCGGCCCTGACCAGGTTGGCGGGCCGCGATGTCCGCCGCCGGCCTCCCAAGCTGATTATCGCCTCTGTGGCGTGGAAGTGCAAGCTTGACGGTGAAAGCCAAATTGCGAACGGCAAACTGACACCTGAAACCCGGAACGGCACCCGGGCGGATGGGTTCGCAGTGTTGAGAACGTTACAAAATAAGGCGAATGCTAAGTTCGGCAGCAACCCCCCGGTTCTGCTGGTGGTGCAAACAGAACCGGAGTTGCGGCACTCTTCGTCCAGAACTTTTAATTGATGCTGTCGAGAGTCGGGGACATGATGTCCACGGCCTCTTCGGGAAGCACCGCCGCTTCGATCGGAGCAGGTGGCGTTGTTTTGCGCGGTGCAGCCGGCTTTTTAGCGGCGGCGGTTTTCTTCACGGCCGGCTTTTTAGCGGCGGCGGTTTTCTTCACGGCCGGCTTTTTAGCGGCGGCGGTTTTCTTCACGGCCGGTTTTTTAGCGGCGGCGGCTTTCCTCACGGCCGGTTTTTTAGCGGCGGCGGCTTTCTTCACGGCCGGTTTTTTAGCGGCGGCGGTTTTCTTCACGGCCGGCTTTTTAGCGGCGGCGGTTTTCTTCACGGCCGGCTTTTTAGCGGCGGCGGT
>JAKAEC010000101.1 GCA_021818425.1 Pseudomonadota bacterium | reverse complement strand
CTCATGCCCACAAACATCAGCCTCAGACGACATTACAGCAATAAAGTCGTCCCCACTGTCGCGCGACGATCAACGTGAGAATCCGGCGTCATATGTGGACGGCCTCGTTGGCAAGACATTTTTTGTGCTGAACAAACTGGTCGGCAGCGGTCATATGTCCGGCCTTCCGGTGCGGTGCATTTGACCGCTGGCCTGTTGATTTCCACCGAGATCTGACCCGGGATTTTCATCGAGAATTGATCCGGGTTGAAGGTATGTCCCGCGTTGCGAGGGACGGTCAAGCTGCTGGTGATTTATCCTTTCTGGCTTTGGGTTTGGTGGCGCTGTCCTTGAAGCGGAAGCTGTCATTGCCGGTCTCGATGATGTGGCAATGATGGGTCAGGCGGTCGAGCAGGGCTGTGGTCATCTTGGCATCCCCGAACACGCCGGCCCATTCGCTGAAGCTGAGGTTGGTGGTGATGATGACGCTGGTGCGTTCGTAAAGCTTGGAGAGCAGGTGGAAGAGCAGTGCACCGCCTGACGGGCTGAACGGCAGGTAGCCGAGTTCATCGAGGATAGCGAGGTCGAGGCGCAGCAGGCGCTCGGCGAGCTGGCCTGCTCTGTTCATTGCCTTTTCCTGTTCAAGAGCATTGACCAGATCGACGGTGGCAAATAACCTGATCTTTTTGCGGTGATGTTCGACCGCCTGGACGCCCAAGGCAGTGGCCATATGGCTTTTGCCAGTTCCGGGCGAAGCAGAGACATACTGCCGGGTATCACGACGCTGAAGGGCGAATTTTCTATCCTTTTCATCCGCGATGCGGTGAACCGGTAGCGATCATGGGTCGGAACCGTCACCATGGCGACGAGTTTCTGACGATCCGGCAACATGACGGCACGTTGGCGCACGTCCCGGCGTGGATGATGCGCGAGGAAGCGGCGCGGCATGTCGTCGTTGGAGCGCCGCGATTACCGCTGGCGCAGTTGCGCGCCCTGCGCTGCCAGGTCGATACGACTTTAAGCTCTCTCCTGGCCGACTCGGCTGTGATGGGAGCGTATCATGAAGCGAATAGTCCGAGACCTGGAGCGCGATCTCTTCGAGACCGACAGTCAGGGGCCGCCGTTACCGCCGGATCAGAAAGCCAGGTTGCTGCCTCTGATTCAGGCGCTGCTTCTCGAGATTCCGATGGTGAGCGCAGGAGAGGGCGGCGGTCATGAACAAGATCACGCCTGAGCATCTGGCTCGTGGCGCCTATGTCTATATTCGCCAATCGACGGCGGACCAGCTGTTGCACAACCACGAGAGCCGGCGGCGCCAGTATGGACTTGGCGAGCGGGCGCGCCAGCTCGGCTGGAGCGACGCGACGATCATTGACGATGATCTTGGCCGGTCGGGGAGTGGAATTGCGCGCCCCGGCTTTGAGCGGTTGCTAGCAGCGATATGCGAGGGCCGGGTTGGCGCTGTGCTGGCGATCGAGGCATCGCGACTGGCGCGCAACGGCCGTGACTGGCACACGCTGATTGAATTCTGCGGCCTGGTCGGGACGCTGATCATCGACGAGGATGGAGTTTACGAACCACGCCATTCCAATGACCGGCTGTTGCTTGGCATGAAGGGCACGATGAGCGAGCTGGAACTGTCGATCTTGCGGCAGCGCTCGCTTGAGGCGCTCAAGCAGAAGGCTCGCCGCGGCGAGCTGTTCCTGACCGTAGCAGTCGGCTACGTAAAGGTTCGCCACGATCGTATCCAGAAAGATCCGGATCAACGTGTCCAGGAAGCGCTCGGGCTGGTATTCGGCAAATTTGCCGAGTTTCAGAGCATCCGTCAGGTTCACCTATGGCTGCGCCAGGAACTGATCATGTTGCCGGCGGTTGATTACCGTACCGACCAGGATCGCCGGATCGTCTGGAAGCCGCCGGTCTATAATACCGTTCATCACATTCTAACCAACCCGATCTACGCCGGCGCTTACGTCTTCGGGCGGACAGGCAGCAGGATCAGTCTCGAAAACGGCCGTAAACGCGTGGTACGCGGCTTCAAGAAGGAGCGTTCGGCGTGGGATGTCTTGATCGTCGAGCATCATGAGGGGTATCTCTCGTGGGCCGAATTCGAAAGGAACCAGCGTCTGATTGCCGACAACGCCACCGGCAAAGGCATGATCGTCCGCGGCGCGGTGCGCCGGGGCGAGACCTTGCTGGCTGGATTGTTGCGTTGCGGGCATTGCGGACGAAAGCTTCACGTCGCCTACAGCGGGACCAAAGGCGATGTCGGCCGCTATCACTGTCGCGGCGCGATGATCAACCATGGCACTGCGCCGTGCATCTCCTTCGGATCGCTCCGCGTCGATCAAGCCGTCAGCGCTGAGGTGCTTCGGTTCTTGCAGCCTCTCGGCATCGAGGCGGCGATCAGGGCGATTGAAGCCCGCGATGCCGAGACCGATGAGAAGTGCCGTCAGACGGAGTTGGCGCTCAAGCAGGCGCGCTTTGAGGCGACGCATGCCCGCCGGCAATATGATGCCGTAGATCCCGATAACCGCCTCGTCGCCGCGACACTCGAAAGCCGCTGGAATGAGGCCCTGATCGCCGTGCGCAACCTCGAAGATCTGTTGGAGACGGCAAAAAACCAGAGCCGGTCACCGCTGGATGCCGAGGAGCGCGAGCAGTTGATACGGCTCGGCGCCGACCTTGAACGGGTCTGGCAGCATCCAGCCGCGACCGCGGCCACCCGCAAGCAGATACTCAGAACGGTGCTCAGCGAGATCGTCGCACGGGTCGATGAAGGGCAGATCAGGTTGGTGCTGCACTGGCAAGGCGGCGACCACACGAAATTGGCGGTGATGAAGAACCGGACCGGTCAGCACCGTTGGGCCACCGATGCCGAGACCGGCGCGCTGATCCGCGAGCTCGCGCGGCTGATGCCGGACAAAGCAATCGCGGCGATCCTCAACCGTGCTGGCAAATCAACCGGGCGAGACAACGGCTGGACCCAGTCGCGCGTATGTACCTTCCGCAGCCACCATGGGATTGCCGTCTATCGCGACGGTGAGCGGCTTGATCGCGGCGAGCTAACCTTGGCGGAGGCTGCAAGCAAGCTGAACGTCAGCCCAATGACGGTCCTGCGCCTCATTCGTGATGGCATGATCCCGGCACGTCAGTTCTGCCGCGGCGCTCCGTGGGTGATCAAAGAGGAGATACTGGAACACTCCGAGGTGCAACGAGCCGCGACGGGGCGACGCAAACAGCCGCCACCACAATATCCAGGCCAAATAAGCCTTGCATTATAATCACATACGGAGGTGAGCATTATGAATCGGGATCGGAGCCGCCGATGAGCACAACATTATCGGCTCCATCCATGAAGTCGCCGCGGTGCAGTTGCCGGATCAGGGCTTCGTTCACCTCGCTGGCGGCAAAATCGAAGCCGGCCAGGTCCTTGTAGGCGGGGAACCGGGCTGCTTTGATCTGGCAGGAGATGGACCTGACCTCGCGCTCGGCCACCTCCGCCTTCAGCAGCTGGGAGAGAATGGGCACAGCCGCATCGAAGGCGGGGGCGCCTTGTTCGATCAGCTCGCCAACGGCCTGGGCCATGCCGAACATATTGAGGCCGCGCAGCATCACCACCACGGCGGCGCTTGCAGGATCATGACGCATGGCGCTGGTCCCTGTCGCGCAGGGCGTCATAGCGCTCGACATTGGCAACCGGCTCGCGTGTCAGACGCAGGACCTGAGGTGCGTCGATGGGGGCTGCCGGCGGTGTCTTCCCGTCCGTCAGCCGGTGCAGAACGTTGATGACATGGATCTTGGTGGCAACGCCCGCCTCGAGCGCCAGTTCCACGGCGCACAGCGCCGCCTGCTCGTCATGCTGAAGCACAAGGGCGAGGATCTCGACCACC
>JAKAEC010000100.1 GCA_021818425.1 Pseudomonadota bacterium | reverse complement strand
ATCTCGGGCACTGGAATTCGCCATAGTGAGTATAATTTGGAGCAGGAAGCGACGCAGATATTCCAGATCTGGATCGCGCCGGCGCGATCCGGTGAGTCACCTCGATGGGGGGCTAGGCCCTTTCCCAAGGGAGCCCGCGCCGGTCGGTTTGTGCCCTTGGCTTCGGGCTACGCACAAGATGACGAGGCGCTGCCGCTGCGTGCGCCGGCGCGGGTGTTGGGCGCAACACTGAAAGCCGGCGAGCGAGTGGCCCATGTGATCGGACGGGGGCGTCTTGCGTATCTGGTGCCGGCGGCGGGCACGATAGAGGTTGGTAACGTTGCAGTCGCGGCGCGCGACGGCGCCGCGATTAAGGATGAGGAAACACTGGACATCCGCGCTGTAACAGACGCGGAACTGGTGCTCGTGGAGGTGGAGTAGAGCCGGAGGGCGGTCAGTACATATGCTGACCGCCATTAATGGAAAGGGTCGAGCCAGTGATGAAATCTGCCTCGTCGGCGGTCAGGAATACGACCCCGCGCGCGATGTCCTCAGCTTTGCCTAGCCGTCCGCGCGGGATCCGGGCGATGATCTTCTCCAGAACATCTGCCGGCACTGCGCGGACCATTTCCGTGTCGACGTAACCTGGCGCTATAGTATTAACGGTGATGCCGTAGCGCGCTCCTTCCTGAGCTAGCGCCTTGGTAAAGCCGTGGATACCGGATTTGGCGGCGGCGTAATTCACTTGGCCATACTGCCCGGCTTGGCCATTGATCGAGCCGATGTTGACGATGCGGCCGAATTTCAGGCCCTTCATGCCGTCGAATGTGGCCTTGCACAGATTGAAGCAGGAGCCGAGATTGGTGTCGATTACCGCGTCCCACATGTCACGGGTCATTTTACCTAGTACCGCGTCGCGGGTGATGCCGGCGTTATTGACCAGGATTTCGACGGCGCCGTGACGGGCAGCGATGTCGTTCACCGCAGTGGTGCATTCACCGAAATCGCCAGCGTCGAACTGCATTGTCTCGATTCCTGTATCTTTCTGGAAGGCCCGCGCAGCATCTACGTTGGTAGCATAGCTGGCAACGACCAACCGTCCGGCGTTTTGCAGCGCGATACTGATAGCTGCGCCGATGCCGCGTGTTCCACCCGTGACTAATGCAACTCGAGCCATGCAGACTTCCTCCCGTTTTAAAAACTCTAGCCGCAATGAAGCCGAGAGCAAAGGGAAAGCGCCCCCGGGCCGCTTTAAGAATACGCCCTGGCACCGGGATGGGCTTGGACACTAACAAAATTTAATGAAGCCAGAAATGACCTGGATCAATGTGCACCAGGAGGCGCAGGGCCACTCACCCGGCGGATGCAGAGAGAGGCCACGAATGCCACGAGCATGCCCACGGCTAACAGTCCAAAGGCATCGCCATATGCAAAATAGTTGGCTTGCTGCCTTATGGTTTTGCCAAGCAGCACAATTGCGCGATGCCGGGCGCTCCCGGCATCGGCCAGGCCGTGCGCCTGAAAATATTGCTGCATCACGGCAATGCGTGCGCGCGTCGCCGGCTCCAGCAGGCTCACGTGCTGGTTGATGATAAAAGAATGAAATTTTTCTCGGTTGGTGACGAAGGTTTCCACCGTGGCGATGCCCACTGCACCGCCGAGATTGCGCAGCATGTTGAATAGCGCTGAGGCCGATCCAGCATCTTGTGCCGAAATTCCAGCTGTAGCGATCATGGTAATGGGCGGGAATACCAAGGCTTGGCCGACGGCTCGAATGAGGTTGGGGATAAGCAACTGTGGCCCGCTATCGTTGGGGCCGAGGCTAAGATTCATCGCGAGACTGATGAAAAACAGCAGGAACCCGAGCGAGAGCAGACGGCGCGGGTCGAAGCGCCGCATCAGCCAGGGCATGCAGGGAATGATCAGCAACTGCGGCAGGCCGATCCAGGCCATCACTAGCCCCGCTTGTTGGGCGCTGTAGCCATGCGCCACGGCCAAGTAAAGCGGGATGAGATAGACCGCCGCATAGAGCACGAAGCCCAGCATGAAATTGGCGATCGAGGAGAAGCTGAAATTCCAGCGCTTGAAGAGTCGCAGGTTCACCAGTGGCGCCTTGTTGCCCGGCCGAAATTCCTGAAACAAGAACACCGTCAAAGAAATCGCGGCGACGATGGAGAGTCGGGTGATGAACGCCGAGCCGAACCAGTCGTCCTTGTTGCCTTCCTCCAGTACCGTTTGCAGTGCACCAAGGCCAATCGCCATGGCAAACACGCCCAGCCAATCGCCGCGCCATAGCCGCTCAAGCTGCATAGGCGCGCGCTGCAGGCCCCAGAACAGGGCCGGAAGCATTAGTGCGCCAGGCAGGAGGTTGAGGAAGAAAATGTAGCGCCAGCCGAAACTGTCGGTTATCCAGCCGCCGACGGTGGGGCCGATGGCTGGTGCGAAGGTGGCGGTGAGGGCGAACATGGAAAATCCCACCGGCCGGGCGCGGGGGGGCAGCAGCGTTATCACGCACACCAGTGCCAGCGGAATCAGTACTCCGCCGGTGAAGCCCTGAATCGCGCGTAGTACCACCATTTCGGGGAAGTTCGATGCCAAGCCGCAGGCCACGGAGAAAGCCAGGAACAGGATCGTATTGCTGATCAGGTAGCGGCGTAGTGAAAACACCGTCATCAGCCAACCAGAAAGCGGAATCACGATGATCTCGCCGATAAGGTAAGACGTGGAGATCCAGCCACCGTTATCCAGCCCCGTGCCGATGCCGCCCTGGATGTCGGGCAGCGAGGTATTAACTACCTGGATGTTCAGCACCGCCATAAAGGCGCCGAGCAGCGCTCCGGCTACGGCTACCTTGTTTTTGAGCGGAATGGTTTCCGCAGTGTCGGCCATCATTTCATGCTGCGCGTATCGATGTCCGGTTCAACTGACATGCCAGGTCGCAGTTTGCCCACCACTTGGTTCGTCAGATCAATTAGGATCTTCACGGGCACGCGTTGGACGATCTTGGTAAAATTGCCGGTGGCGTTGTCCGGTGGCAGCAAGGCGAATTCCTCACCGGAGGCGGGGTAGAGGCTGTCCACACGGCCGCGAAGCTTTAAGCCGGGGAAGGCATCCACATGGATGCTCACGCTTTGGCCGGGGTGGATATGGGTAATCTGGGTTTCTTTGTAGTTTGCCAGCACATAAACCTGCGAGAGCGGCACAATGGCCATGATCTGCGTGCCTGGCTGCAAATAGTCACCCACGGCGACGGTCTTGTCGCCTACCACACCGGCGAAGGGGGCACGGATGGCAGTATGTTCCAGGTTCAGCTTGGCTTGGGTCAGTTGCGCCTGGGCGCGGGCAGTGGCGGCCTGGGCGCCGGCTAGCCGGGCCTGCAGCACTGCCACCTGGCGCTGGGCGGCCTGCAGGCCGGCCTGGTCAGCGGCTAGGCCGGCCTGGGCGGTACGCAGATCCGTGCTGGCTTGGTCGGCGCTCTGCACCGGGCTGGCCCCCCTAGCGGAAAGGGTGGCGTAGCGGCGCTGGTTCTGTTCAGCAAAGCTCAGCCTGGCCTCATCTGCCTGCACGGCCGCCGCGGCGGCGGCAATCTTGGCCGGCTGCAGGGCGAGCAGCGCCTGGACATTAGCCACTTTGGCCTGCGCGCTGGCCAGGGTAGCTTTGGCCTCGTCTACTGCATTCTGATAGTCTCGTGGGTCGATCCGTGCCAGCAACTGGCCTTTGGTGACGGGTTGGTTCTCGTTCACAGTGATTGCGGTGACATAACCGCTCACCTTAGCGGCGATTAGGCTGGAGTCGGCGGCAATATAGGCATCGTCAGTGCTGACGAAATACTGCCCAACTGTGAAATAATGAATGAGCCATCCGCTGAGGAGCAGCGTGGCAAGAATGAATCCGGCGACCACC
>JAKAEC010000004.1 GCA_021818425.1 Pseudomonadota bacterium | reverse complement strand
GCGCAACGCCGCCACTGCCATTAAACGCGAGGCCGAGGCGGGGGGTGATGAAGTCCGCATCATGACCGTGCATGGTGCTAAGGGCCTACAGGCGCCCATTGTCATCATGCCGGATACGGTCAGCTTGCCCCAGGCGGAAACCGGCTTGCTCTGGATGGATGTGCCCCGATTGGACATGAAACTTCCTATCTTCTGCCCTCGTGCGGAGCTGCGTGCCAATGTTCTAGCGGCCGAGTTACAGGCAAAGCGTAGCGCGCAGGTCGAGGAATATAATCGCCTCCTTTATGTGGCGCTCACCCGTGCCGAGGATGAAATTCTTATTTGCGGTGCCGCAGGGCGCCAAGCCATTCCAGCTGATTGCTGGTACGACGCCGTGAGATCCGGCTTCGGCCGCCTGGCCGCCCGGCAGGAGGAGAATGGCGATTTGGTGTATGACTGCCCCCAAACCGCCGAGCCAGACGGCATCACCCAGGCCCGCGAGGTCCGCATCGCCGTCTTGCCGCCCTGGGCAGGCTGTGCGCCGGATTGGCAGGCCGCTCCTGCGCCGAAGGAGGCCCCAGGGCCGGAGCGTATCGTCCCCAGCCGCGTGACGGAGGAAACCTCTCGCGCCGCTTTGGCCGTTAGCCCCTTAGCCGGACCACAAACCTCAGCCGCCAAGCGCGCGGCGGCCATGGCGCGCGGCACGGCGGTGCATTCGCTGTTACAGCATCTCCCCAGCCTGCCCGATTCGGCCCGGCGTAAGGCGGCCATGAATTATCTCTCGGCTCATCCCGCCTTGGCGGCGGAGGCGGCTGAAATTTGCGCCTCGGTGCTGAAAATTCTGCATGATCCCACCCTTGAATTGCTTTTCGGCCCCGGCTCGGCCGCCGAGGTCCCACTGGCCGGTGTGGTCAACGGCCGGGAGGTGGGTGGTATGGCGGACCGCATGTTCATTGGCACGGAAGAAATTATTATCGCGGACTATAAAACAGACAGAAGCCCGCCGCCGAATGTCTCGCTGATACCGGAAAAATATGTTCTCCAGCTTGCCGCCTATCGGGCGGTGCTGAGGCAGATCCATCCTGACCTTCCCGTGCGTTGCGTGTTGGTCTGGACCGCGCGCGCCGAAGCCATGGCAGTGCCCGACGCCGTGCTGGACCGGGCAGCGCTGGCTTGATTGCCCTGGCATTCACCGCCATGTTACCAAAAAATCCATTGCAACAGGTGTCACATGAGCAAAGCCGTAACAGACGCAACCTTTTCAGCTGATGTATTGAATTCCAGCAAGCCCGTTCTTGTGGATTTTTGGGCCGAATGGTGCGGTCCATGCCGTTCCATCGCCCCTTCTCTTGAAGCCTTGGCTGAGGAATACCAGGGCAAGCTGGAGGTAGTGAAGGTGAATATCGACGAGAACCCAATGTCTCCCACGCAATATGGCGTGCGCGGCATCCCGACTCTGCTGATCTTCAAGGATGGTAAGGTGGCAGCGCAGCAGGTAGGTGCGGCTCCGAAATCCGTTCTGAAAGCCTGGATCGACAAAAGCCTGTAACATGCTGTTGGCTGCGTGCGAGCAGTGCCTTGGGTGGGGACGCTTGGGTACGGCGCAGAATGAAGCTAAGAGGGGGGCGGTTAAAGCTTTACAGCGGAGAAAGGCCCCCATGAGCGTACAGACGGATTCGATCAATCATTCCGAGATCATTCATGTAAAAACCCGCTCCGTCTCCTGCGACGGCGGTGTGGGGCCGCTCGGTCATCCCAAGGTTTACTTGCGTATTCCAGACGGGCAAGTCGCCTGCCCCTATTGTTCCCGCATTTTCATCCTGGACGGCGACGGCGCGGACGAGACGCATTGAAGCTCGTCCTGGTCGACGGCTCGGGGTTCATCTTCCGGGCCTTCCACGCGATCCCTGACATGCAGCGCGCGGATGGCGTACACGTGAATGCAGTGTTCGGTTTCTGCAACATGCTGGCGCGGTTGTTGAAGGACCATACTGGCACCCACTTGGCGGTGATCTTTGATGCTGGACGTAAAACGTTCCGAGACCGCATCTATAACCAATACAAGGCCCATCGGCCGCCTCCGCCACCAGAGCTGGTGCCGCAATTCGCGCTCATCCGCGAGGCGACGAGAGCCTTCGGTGTGCCTTCCATTGAGCTTGAGGATTGGGAGGCCGACGATCTCATCGCCGCCTATACAAACCGAGCTATCGAGGATGGGGGAGAAGTCATTATTGTTTCCTCCGACAAGGATCTAATGCAGCTACTGCGCCCAGGCGTGGAAATGTTAGACCCGATGAAGAACACGCCCATCGGCCAGGCCGAGGTGGAGACGAAATTCGGCGTGACGCCGGACAAGGTGATCGAGGTTCAGGCTCTTATCGGCGACTCGGTGGATAACGTGCCAGGAGTGCCCGGCATCGGCCCCAAGGGCGCGGCCGCGCTCATCAATGAATATGGCACGCTGGAAAAGGTGCTAGAGGCGGCGCCTTCCATGAAGCCTTCCAAGCGCCGGGATGCGCTTATTGAACACGCAGAGTCTGCACGCATTTCCAAGCAACTCGTTACGCTGCGCGAAGACGCGCCACTGCCAGTGCCGGTGGACGAGCTGGAAGTGAAAGCATGGGATGCGGCGGTACTGCGCGCCTTTTTGGTTGAGAATAATTTCCGTTCCATCCGCCACCGCCTTGGCCTTGAGGGAGGTGCCACGGAACAAAAATTGGAGGTCGAGCACAGCAGTGTCCCCTTCGGTCCCTACGCGCCCATATATAAGCTCGCCGATCTGCAGGCCATCGCCGCCAAGGCGCGGGAAACCGGGCTACTCGCCCTCTCCGTGCAAACGGACGACCCCTCGGGCCTGCATGGCAACTTGGTCGGGTTGGGGCTGGCGGTCGTGGCAGGACAGGGGGGCTATCTGCCCCTGAAGCATCAGGCGATGCTGGATGCCGAGCCACAAATGCGATGGGCAGAGGCTGAAGAGGCGTTGAATACGCTCCTCACCGATGCTTCGGTACTGAAAATCTTCCACGACGCGAAATTCTCGCTGGAAGTCCTGCACCGGGCCGGGCTGAAGACCGTGGCGCCATTGGATGATGTCATGCTTGTCTCCTACGCACAGGATGCAGGAAACTTTGCGCAGGACCTCGCTACCTTGGCACGTGTGCATCTCTCCCATGGCGCGACATCCATCGATGACGTGACTGGCGTCGGCCGCAACCGGCTGACTTTCGTAGGGGTGCCGGTAGAAAAAGCCGCCGCGCTGGCGGGCGAGGCGGCGGATGTAGTGCTCCGCCTCTGGGGGCATCTCAAGCCCGCTTTACGCGTGCATAAATCCCTCGCCCTCTATGAGTTGCTCGAGAAAAAACTCATCCCCGTTTTGGCGGGGATGGAAGAGGAGGGCGTGCTAGTGGATAGGGATGATCTTTCCGCCATGTCCGCTGAGTTCGAGCGCCGCATGGGCGAGTTCGAGAAACAGATTCACACGCTCGCGGGCCACGAATTCAATGTTGGTAGCCCCAAGCAACTAGGTGAGGTACTGTTTGAGGAAATGAAGCTCCCGGGAGGCAAGAAGAATAAGTCCGGAGCCTGGGGTACGGATAGCTCGGTGCTGGAAGGGCTGGCCGAACAAGGGGCGGAGATTGCAGCGCGGGTGATGGATTGGCGCCAGCTTTCTAAGCTAAAATCCACGTATGCCGACGCGTTGGTCGGACAGATAGATGCTAAAACCGGACGTGTGCATACCAACTTCCAAATGGCGGCGACCACCACCGGCCGGATTTCTTCGACCGACCCGAATTTGCAGAATATTCCCATCAGAACCGAGGAAGGTGGGCGGATTCGCAAAGCTTTCATTTCGGCGTCTGGGTATAGCTTGATCTCGGCGGATTATTCGCAGATCGAGCTGCGGCTTTTGGCGCATGTGGCGGATATTCCGGCGTTGAAGCAGAGTTTTGAGAAGGGCGAGGATATCCATGCGCGCACGGCCTCCGAGGTATTCGGCGTGCCGATGAAGGACATGGATAGTGCCACCCGCCGACGAGCAAAAGCGATTAATTTTGGTATTATCTACGGGATCTCTGCCTTTGGTCTCGCACGTCAGCTTGGAATTTCCGCAGCTGAGGCGAAGGGCTATATTGACGCCTACTTCAAACGCTACCCTGAAATCCGTGCCTATATGAACAGCAAGAAGGAGCAGGCCCGTACGTATGGCTTTGTGCTAACGCCCTTCGGCCGCCGTTGCTGGGTGCCGCGTATCAAAGACAAAGTTCCTGCTGTGCGTGCTTATGCCGAACGCCAGGCCATCAATGCCCCGCTGCAGGGTGGTGCTGCGGATATCATAAAGCGCGCGATGGTAAAATTGCCAAAGGCATTGAGAGAAGCAGGGCTTTCAGCGAAGCTTCTGCTGCAGGTGCATGATGAATTGCTTTTCGAAGCGCCGGACAACGAAACAAGAAAGGTCGCTAAGTTGGCACAGGAGGTGATGCAGAACGCGGTGACATTGTCAGTGCCTTTGGTAGTCGAAACAGGAATTGGAAAAAACTGGGGGGAGGCGCACTAACGCCGCGGGGCAATAGATTTTAAGACGATCAGTTGCTAATTGCTTGAACTTAGTGTTTTTTAGCAACGGGTTTTTGCAGAATTTTGATTTCACATTCGTGTATTACTGGTAGACGACGAATTTGAATTTTGGAAACGACCAACTTCCTGGCTTTCGGAAAGACATTTGCCAATAGTGTTTTGGAAATGGCGGCGGTATGAGGAAATATTGCTTCAAGAATTTAGACGATTGTTCTGGTTATGTTGAGGTACTATAGGTATGTTGTCGAGTTTTTGAGTTTGAGAAAAGGGATGCTGCTGCATTAAATGATCAATTTTATAATATCAAAAATGATACGATATCGTTTTTTAGCTTAGATCGTGATGTATTAAAAATAAGTTTTTGACTAATGCGTAGGTATTTAAACTTTCTAGTTTCCTTCAACGATATTGCTCTTGGTCGGACGTCATCTTGTGTGATGCGTTCCTACTCAATTTCTTCAGAATAAAGCAAAGTCTTATTTATGGCCTAGACTCATAATATCCGCCACACGACTGCGGCGACACGATAGATTGAAGCGGCGAATTTTGCGGTGAGCCGATTGTATCGTGCTGCGATGCGCCTGAAATCTTTTAGGCGGCAGAAGGTGTCTTCGATTGTGTTACGCTTCGGGTTTGTCTTTTTACTGAATCTGAATCGCTTCTTTCGATTGGCCTTGTTTGGAATGACCGTTTTGCTGCCGTGCATTTTCAAAGCCTTCCGCAATTCGGCGCTATCATAGCCTTCGTCGGCGAAGAATTCCTTGGCCGCCTTGGTTGTTTTGATCAACGGTTTGGCGGTCGGGCAAGTCGTGCGCCTAGCCGCCCATCAACGTGAGGGAAAGGAGACGTCCTTTAGCACCTGCGATTGCGTGGTTTTTCGTGTTGCGGCCGTCTTGCGACCGACCAGTCGCTTGGCTTCGCTGCCCGTTTCTTGTCGGCGCCGAACGGCGCGCCTTAGTATGAGTGGAATCAATCAGTTGCATGCCAGTCGAGCAGCCACGCCGGGCAAGTTCCTGAAACAATCGTTCCCAGCCCCCGCGCTCAGGCCAACGCGCAAATCGATTGTAGATTGTTGTCGGAGGGCCATAGTCCGGCGGACAATGGTGCCAACGGCAGCCGCTTTTCAGCGCATGTAAAATGCCGCTCTGCACCTTCCGGTTATCAACACGCTTTGCCGCAAACATCAGTGGGTAAAAGTGGTTTAATCTTCGCCCATTTCTCGTCACGCAGCCAAAATAAAGTCTGCCGCATGCGCCCTCCAAAATTTGGCGTAGCGAATCGCCAGGTCAAGGAGATAGCAATAGATTTATTAGGTTTTGACCTTGGTATTCAAAGATTGAATAATGTAGGTCAGGTTTGAGTTTTAACTGCTGGCCCGCGAACTGAAACGCGATCGTCCATTTGCCTCAGTTTGCTTCTAAATAGGTAGCGCCCCGTCCTTCATCCTCTCCATGGCGAATCTAGAAGACACATTTCGTAGCGGTACCATCTCGATCAGCTTGCGATAGAATGAGTCATATGCCGCGATATCCGGAACGACCACGTGCAGCAGATAATCCACGTCCCCGCTCATCCGCCACGCGCCTACGATCTCCGGCGTGTTTTTCACCGCCTCGTGGAATTTGCCGAGCCAAGCGGCAGAATGGTCGCTGGTTTCCACCGAAACGAACACTGAAACTGGCAGCCCCAGCTTGTCCGCGTCTAGAACTGCCACCCGGCCTTTGATGATGCCGCTTTCCTCCATGCGCTTGATGCGTTTCCAACATGGTGTCGCAGTCAGTCCTACCTTTTCTGCGATATCGTTGAGCGAGAGCGAGGCATCCGCCGCCAGCAGGCGCAGTATGGAACGGTCGATGTGGTCCAGCTCAATCATGGTCGGGGCGGGCTTTCTAAAAATCGGTGGTACAAAAGGCGGGTAGTGGGTCGCGGCAGAAAGCTCTTGCGGCGGCAACAAAAACGCAGTATGGGCCTCCTCGGGTCACGCCCCCCCACCGGGGCGCTTTTCTTCTGTAAGGGAGAGTTTTTATGGCAGATTTTTCTCCAGCCGCCAAGCCTGCGCTGCGTCCGCAGAATCCCAATTTCTCGTCCGGCCCTTGCACCAAGCGTCCCGGTTTTTCGCTCGCAGCACTTCAGGGCGCGCTGTTGGGCCGCTCGCATCGCGCCAAGGAGCCGAAAGCGCGCATTGCCGAGGTCATCGCTCTCTCCAAGCAAGTCCTCGGCATGCCGGAAGGCTGGCGGCTCGGCATCGTTCCTGCTTCCGATACGGGTGCGGTAGAAATGGCCCTCTGGTCGCTGTTGGGAGCGCGGCCTGTGGACGTGCTGGCGCATGAGAGCTTCTCCGAAGCTTGGGCGATAGACGTTGTCAACCAGCTCAAGTTGGAAAAGGCCCGCGTGATTCAGGCTGATTATGGCCAACTTCCGGATGTGACGCAGATCAATTTCAGTCATGACGTGGTTCTGGCTTGGAACGGCACCACCTCCGGCGTGCGCTTCCCAAACGGCGATTTCATCCCCGCCGATCGTGAGGGCCTTGTTATTGCGGACAGCACGTCGGCCGCCTTTGCGATGGATCTGCCATGGGACAAGTTGGATGTCGTCACTTGGTCCTGGCAGAAGGTGCTGGGCGGCGAGGCCGGGCATGGCATGCTTGCTCTCTCTCCGCGCGCTGTAGAGCGCTTACTCACCTACACCCCTGCTTGGCCGCTGCCGAAGATTTTTCGTCTCACATCCAAGGGCAAACTGACAGAGGGTATTTTTGTCGGCGAGACGATCAACACTACCTCCATGCTCTGTGTGGAAGACGCCCTGGATGGCCTGCGCTGGGCAAAGAGTATTGGCGGCTTGAAAGGTCTTATCGCCCGCTCTGAAGCGAATTTGAAGGCAGTTGCCGATTGGGTTGAGAGCAATGAACGCGTGCGCTTTTTGGCCGAGGCAGTGGAAACTCGCTCCTGCACTTCCATATGCCTCGTCATCACGGCACCCTGGTTCAAGGCTTTGGATGCCGAGGGTCAAGCCAAGGCCGCCAAGGCGGTTGCCGCACTGCTAGAACAGGAGAACGTGGCCCTGGACGCCGGTGCGTATCGCGATGCGCCTGCTGGCCTGCGCATTTGGGGCGGTGCCACCGTTGAGACGTCCGACATCCAGGCTCTGCTGCCCTGGATCGATTACGCTATCGATACAATAGCTCGAACCTGAAAGCAGGGGCGTTGCCAATGGCGTGCCCCAATCCCAAACTTCCAAAATTTATTGATGCAGTTTTTTAAATAGCTGCGAGTCCTTCAGAGGAATTCTCGGACATGGTCAAGGTTTTGATTAGCGATAAATTGTCGCCAGCCGCCATCGAAATTTTCAAAAACCGTGGCGTTGAGGTAGACGTGAAAACCGGCCTCACCCCAGCCGAGCTGCGTGAGATTGTTAGTCAGTATGATGGTCTTGCCATCCGCTCCGCCACCAAGGTGACGAAGGAGGTGCTGGATGTGGCGACCAACTTGAAGGTCGTTGGCCGCGCCGGCATCGGGGTAGACAATGTGGACGTGAGATCCGCCACCTCGCGTGGTGTCGTCGTGATGAACACCCCCAACGGCAATGCCATCACCACTGCAGAGCACGCGATTGCGATGATGTTTGCGCTTGCCCGCCAACTGCCGGAGGCCACTGCCTCGACCAAGGCCGGCAAATGGGAGAAAAACCGTTTCATGGGCGTGGAGCTCACGGGCAAGATCCTCGGCCTGATAGGCTGCGGCAATATCGGCTCTATCGTGGCAGATCGTGCGGTTGGGCTAAAGATGAAGGTGCTCGCCTATGATCCGTTCCTCACCGAGGCGCGCGCCATCGAGCTGGGTGTAGAAAAGGCCGATCTAGACACCATCTTTGCGAAGGCGGATTTTGTCACCCTGCATACGCCTCTGATCGAGGCGACCCGCAACATTATCTCTGCCGACGCGATCGCGAAGATGAAGAAGGGTGTTCGCATCATCAACTGCGCCCGTGGCGGCCTTGTGGACGAGGCGGCCTTGTACGATGCGCTGAAGTCAGGTCATGTCGCCGGAGCGGCTTTGGACGTGTTCGAGGTGGAGCCAGCCAAGGAGAACAAGCTGTTCGAGTTGGAGAATGTGGTCTGCACTCCACACTTGGGGGCTTCCACCACAGAAGCGCAGGAGAATGTGGCGCTGCAGGTGGCGGAGCAAATTTCCGACTTCCTGCTTACTGGATCCGTGACCAACGCGCTGAATATGCCTAGCGTTACCGCCGAGGAAGCGCCGCGCCTGCGCCCCTATATGGAGCTATGCCGTTTGTTGGGTTCCTTCGCCGGGCAGCTGACCCGCGCGCAGGATGGTAGTATTCAGCGCATCCTAGTTGAGTACGAAGGTGCCGTTTCCGGTTTGAACCACCGCCCACTGAACGCCACCGCCCTAGCCGGCTTGCTCGGCCCGGTGATGGAAGGTGTGAACATGGTCAATGCCCCAATTTTGGCGCGCGATCATGGCATAGAGGTGGCGGAAGCCACCAGTGATCGTACGGGAGATTACCAGACGCTGGTACGCATCTCGGTCACCACTGAGAAGGGTACGCGCGCCGTGGCGGGTACGCTCATCGGCAGTGGCAAGCCGCGCCTGGTGGAAATAAAAGGTATCAAGGTAGAGGCGGATTTCGCCCCGTACATGCTATACGTGACCAACAAGGATAAGCCGGGCTTCATCGGTCGCTTCGGCACCACCTTGGCGGATGCGGGTGTCAACATAGCCACGTTCCATCTCGGCCGCTCGGCAGAGGGTGGGGACGCCATCTGCCTTGTCTCCACCGATGGCGAAACACCTGAAGCGGTGCTGGAAAAAATCCGCGCCCTGCCGCTCGTGATGCAGGCGACGAATTTGGCGTTCTAAAAAAATCAGGCTGGCGGCGTGCACAAATACGCATGCCGCCGACTGATCAAAACTCTAAGGAAACCTTAAAATCCGACTGTCTCTATCTTTTCCCTCCCGTGATGCGCCCTGTGCAGCGAGCGCCATGCCCGGCCCGTCAGCATAAGCGCCACCGGTGGTATCCCTTCAACGTCCGGAAGCGGCCGTTCCTTCAATATTTCCGCTTATCGGGAAATGTCGGGATAAATCGAGAAGGGCCAGATTTCATCCACATTCGCCAAACTGAGCCATTATTTATGCTGGGTTGGCTGGGCACCCGGCGTCTGAGACCGCCGTTATTCATTCAGGGCATCTCCAGCCGTGTACCCGCCAGAAACAATTCCATCGCGCTGTCTTGTAAAACTCGCTCAGCTCCTGAGTCCCGTATATAATGGAAATGGATTTCAACCCTGTGCGCCATGCGGCGGCACGCGCGCGAGGGTTGCTTCCACCGCTCTCTAGGGCGATGATTTCAATATCCAGATATGTGGGAGGCTCGGCGCGTTCGCTTCCTGAAGGAGTACAAATGATGAGCCGTGTGATCCTCGTCGAGCCTTTCGTTCTCGTGGTCTTTGGGGCCACGGGGGATCTTTCCCGGCGCAAGCTCATCCCCGCGATGTTCCAGCGCGACGCCGCCGACCAAGTGCCTGAAGCGGCGGAGATCATCGGCGTTTCACGAGCGAAGCTTAGCCGGGAACAATTCGTCGCTCAGGCCATGGCGGCGGTGGAAGAACATGTGCCGCAGAATGAACGGCCCGCCATTGTTGCAAAGCGGTTCGTCAAGCGGCTGCATTACGTTGCTGCAGATGCCACGAGTGATTCTGGCTGGGAAGACTTAGCGCGGGAGCTAGCTCCGTTCAAAGACCGTGCCATCGTGTTCTACTTCGCCACGGGGCCAGCGTTTTATGGGCCGATCTGTGAGCGCCTGGGCCGGTTTAATCTGGCGCAGGGCAATGCGCGGGTGGTGGTGGAGAAGCCGGTCGGCAAGGACGGCGAAACTGCCCATGAGGTGAACGAGGCGATCAGCCAAGTTTTTCCCGAAGACCGCGTCTATCGCATCGACCATTATCTTGGCAAGGAAACTGTGCAGAACTTAATGGCTCTGCGCTTTGCTAACGGCCTGTTTGAACCATTATGGAACGCCGCCCATATCGACCATGTGCAGATCACGGTGGCCGAATCGCTCGGTGTGGAAGGCCGGGCGGGGTACTATGACACGGCGGGCGCGCTCAGAGACATGGTGCAGAACCATATGCTCCAGCTTCTATGTCTGGTGGCCATGGAACCTCCCGGGCAGCTCAGTGCCGACGCGGTGCGTGACGAAAAGCTAAAAGTGCTGCGCGCCTTGAAGCCAATGACGGCGCCCAACTGGGTCCGTGGCCAGTACCGTGCGGGTGCATCTGCCGGCGGGCCAGTACCGGGCTACCTTGAGGAATTGGGCGCGAAGGAAAGTCAGACGGAAACGTTCGTGGCGCTGAAAGTGGAAATCGAAAACTGGCGCTGGGCGGGCGTGCCGTTCTACTTGCGCACCGGCAAGCGACTGGCGGAACGTGTTTCGGAAATCGTCATCACCTTCCGGCCCGTGCCGCATTCGATGTTCGGGCCAGAAACAGGGCCAATCCAACCTAACCGACTGGTGATCCGCTTGCAGCCGGATGAGGGTGTGAAGCTCTGGCTGATGATCAAGGATCCCGGTCCGGGCGGCATGCGCCTGCGCCCAGTGCCGCTAGATATGAGTTTTGCTTCCAGCTTCAATGTCCGCAATCCGGATGCATACGAGCGGTTGATGCTGGACGTGGTGCGCGGCAACCAGACCCTGTTTATGCGGCGCGATGAGGTGGAGGCAGCCTGGGCCTGGATCGACCCCATTTTGGAATCCTGGAGCCAATCCCCCGAGCCGCCCAAGCCCTATACGGCTGGCACCTGGGGGCCTAGCGCTGCGATAGCGCTCATCGAGCGTGATGGCCGTACTTGGTCCGATGGCGGTATGTGATGCATAGCTTTGTAAACCGCGAGGCGTTAGCAAAGGCTTTGGCGAGGGATACAGCCGCCGCCCTCAAGGCGCGGCTGGAGATTCAGGTGGAAACGCTACTCGCCGTCTCTGGCGGCAGCACGCCGGGGCTGTTCTTCGCCGAATTGAGCAAAACGGAACTGGACTGGTCTCGCGTCATCGTCACTCTGGTGGATGAGCGCTGGGTGCCTACTGAGTCATCCCGCAGCAACGCGGCCCTGGTACGCCGCAGCTTGCTTATCAACAACGCTTCCGCCGCTCGCTTCCTGCCACTATTTAATGGCGCCGATTCGCCGGACGCCGGTCGTGCCGTGCTGCAGGCTGAGCTCGCCGCCTTACCCTTGTCCCTGGCCGTTGCGATCCTAGGTATGGGGGAGGATGGCCACACTGCCTCGTTTTTCCCCGGTGGCGACAATTTGGCCGCCGCTTTGAACCCGGCGGAAGGACAACTGGTGGAAACAATGCATGCCCCCGGCGCGGGGGAGCCGCGCATTACTCTTACACTTCCCGCGCTGATAACGGCCGATCTGCTCGTTCTGCACATAGAGGGCGTGCGCAAACGCGAGGTCCTGGATCAGGCGCTGGCCGACGGTCCCGTTGAAGCTATGCCCGTACGCGCCGTGTTGCGCCATGACCCGCAAATATATTGGAGTCCCTAAGAGATGGTTCACCCCGTGCTATCGGAAGTTACGTCTCGGATTGTTGAGCGCAGTCGCAGTCGTCGTGACATTTACCTGCAACGTGTTTCCGCAGCGGGCAGTGCCGTGCCGAGGCGTCAAGCATTGGGCTGCGCCAACCAGGCGCACGGCTTCGCGGCTTGTGGCGCGCAGGACAAGGCGCAATTGCGGGACGGGCAGGGGGCGAGCGTCGCAATAGTCACTGCTTATAACGATATGCTCTCCGCCCATCAACCTTATGAGCATTTCCCTGCCCTCATCCGCGATGCCGCGCGCGCGGCGGGCGGGGTGGCGATGGTTGCGGGCGGCGTGCCGGCGATGTGTGATGGCATCACCCAGGGCGAGGCTGGCATGGAGCTTTCGTTGTTCTCGCGCGACGTAATTGCGCTCGCCACAGGCGTGGCGCTCTCCCATAATACTTTCGATGCAGCCTGCTTCCTCGGTATTTGCGATAAGATCGTGCCTGGCCTTGTCGCTGGCATGCTCACCTTCGGCCATCTGCCGAGCGTGCTGATTCCGGCCGGACCTATGCCGTCGGGCCTGCCCAATTCCGAAAAAGCCAAGATTCGTCAGCTTTATGCCGAAGGCAAGATCGACCGGGCCGCATTGCTGAAAGCCGAGGGCGAGGCTTATCACGCTCCCGGCACCTGCACTTTCTACGGCACCGCCAATACCAACCAGATGCTGGTCGAAATTATGGGCCTGCACGTGCCGGGCGCAGCCTTCGTGAATCCCGGCACGCCCTTGCGTGACGCGCTTACCAGCTTCGCCGTGCGGCGTGTCATGTCCCTCACGGCGCTCGGTAACGAGTATCTACCCGTCGGCCGAATGATCGACGAGCGCAGTTTCGTAAACGCCATCGTGGTGTTGCACGCCACCGGGGGCTCGACCAACCACACCATCCATCTGCTCTCTATGGCGGCGGCGGGCGGCATCACCATCACTTGGCAGGATTTATCAGACCTCGCCGCTGTCACCCCGCTGCTCTGCCGCATCTATCCCAACGGCCAAGCGGACGTGAATCACTTCCACGCTGCCGGTGGCACCGGCTTCCTGGTCCGCGAACTGCTGGGAGCCGGGCTGCTGCATGAGGATGTGCAGACTTTGATGGGCCAAGGTCTCACCGCTTATACCAAGGAGCCCTATCTCGATAACGGTGAACTTGCCTGGCGCGACCCGCCGGAGACTAGCGGCAACGACAAGGTGCTCCGCCCTGCTGCCAATCCTTTCCAGCCCACCGGAGGTCTCGCTTTGCTGCAAGGGAATCTCGGTCAGGGCGTGGTGAAAACATCTGCCGTGGTGCCCGAGCGTGATGTCATCGAGGCCCCCTGCCGTGTATTCGACAGTCAGGAAGCGGTGCAGGAAGCCTTCAAAGCCGGCGAGCTGAATCGAGACGTGGTGGTGGTGGTCCGCTTCCAGGGGCCTAAGGCAAACGGTATGCCCGAGCTCCACAAGCTGATGCCACCGCTGGGTGTGCTACAGGACAAGGGCTTCAAGGTGGCACTGGTTACAGATGGTCGCCTCTCTGGTGCCTCAGGCAAGGTGCTCTCCGCCATTCACGTAACCCCAGAAGCTCTCGCCGGTGGCCCGTTGGCCAAGCTGAAGGACGGCGATGTCGTCCGCGTCGACGCACCATCCGGAGTCATCAACGCACTGGTGCCTCAGGCCGAGTGGGAAACGAGGCCCAACGCCATCGTTAATCTGTCCTCCAACCATCACGGCAGTGGGCGGGAATTATTTGCTCCTTTCCGCCATCTGGTCAGCCGGGCGGATCTCGGCGCCACGATCTTTGCATACGAGGAGGAACTCGCGTGATCCAGTCTGGTTTGGAAGCCATCATGCGTCTTGCCCCGGTGATTCCGGTGGTGATCGTGGAAAGCGTAGAGGAAGCTGTGCCCGTGGCCCGCGCCTTGGTGAAAGGGGGGCTGAAGGCCATCGAAATCACACTGCGCACGACGGCGGCGCTAGAGGCTATCCGTGCCGTGGCGAACGAGGTGGAAGGGGCGGTACCCGGTGTCGGCACCGTGCTCACACCCGAACAGTATAAGCAGGCGGCCAAAGCGGGGGCGAAATTCGCAGTATCGCCCGGCGCCACGCCTAAACTGCTAGACGCGGCGGAAGATGTCGACCTCGTCCCATTGCCCGGCATCGCCACGGCCTCTGAAGCGATGGCGCTGATCGAGAGAGGCTATGGCTTCGCAAAATTTTTTCCCGCCGAGGCGGCTGGCGGTGCATCGTTTGTTGCCTCCATCGCCTCTCCATTGCCGCAGCTGCAATTTTGCCCCACCGGTGGCATCACGCCTGAGATTGCGCCCCATTATTTGAAGCTTCCCAACGTCGTTTGCGTTGGCGGGTCTTGGATGGTCAAGCGCGCCGCCATTGAGGCCAAGGCTTGGGAGGACATTACCAAAGCCGCAGAACAGGCCGCAAAACTAACAGGAGCATAATCAAATCGATTTAGGCGGGAGAAAACGCTAAAGCCAATCCATTTATGCAATAGCGCAGGTCGGTGGCCGGTGGGCCGTCGGAAAACACACGGCCAAGATGCCCGCAACACTAGCTGCGACGCGCCTCGGCGCGCTTCGTGTTGAGCGTGTCATCTGCCCGCTCATCCACTGCATGGGGCAAGGAGGCGCCGAAACTGGGCGATCCAGTGCCGTAGTCAAATTTGGTGGTGGAAGAAAACAAGGGAAAGGCGCCGTACGCGCAATGGAAGATGCTTTTCCGGAGCGAATGTATTAAAAACGACGAAAAGGGCGGTTCCGCGTCCCTCTGGCGCAATATATTGTATTGCGCTTGCGTGAGGAGCTTTCGCCATTCGACGTCTGTGTGCGTTATCGTATTTCAAGCGGCGCGGGTGCTGGGGCGATGACGAAGGTACCGGCGGCGACCGGCAAGGAGCGACGTTTCATGGTGTTTGGCTTTTCAGCACGGTTACGGGCTTGGTGCGGTACAGGTTCGGAAACCGCGCCCGCAGGGCTTCGACCTTTGGAATGTCATTATAGGCGATGTACGGATTATCCGGGTGCCGGATCATAAAATCCTGATGATAGGTTTCCGCCTGGTAGAACGGCATGGCTTTGTCAACGCGCGTCACGATGGGGTTTGAGAAGCTATGCGCGGCGGTGAGCTGGGCGATGTAGCGTGTCGCGATTTCTTTTTGCGTAGGCGTTTCGGCCCAGATCTCGCCGCGATATTGTGTGCCATGGTCGGGGCCTTGATAATCGAGTTCCGTCGGGTTGGTGACGACCGTGAAATAGATTTGCAAGATTTGGCCGTAGGAAATCACCCGCGGATCGAAGGTGATTTTCACAGATTCCGCTTGGCCGGTGGTGCCGGTGCTCACGGCTTCGTAGTGCGCGGTGCTCGCCTTGCCGCCAGTGTAGCCGGAGACGGCCCGTCCTACGCCTTTCACATGCTCATAAACCCCCTGTACACCCCAGAAGCAGCCGCCGGAAAGAATGGCGGTTTCGCTGGTAGCATTGTCAGGCGGGTCATAGGCGGGGCGCGGTACCACCGGAGCGGCCGTCGCCAAGTTGCTAAGGCCGGACGCCAGAAACAGAGAAGACAGAAATAGGCCGCGCATGGGACCCTCCTGAACAAGAAAGCGACGTGCAAAAGGCTGCACTTGGCTGGTTGCTGAGTCCAGGCATGTTTCGATACCTTTTGTGCATTGCCCGTACGCTTTCAAGACATTACGAATTTTCTGGTTGAAAGCCGGAAATCGCGCTTTACTAAAAAAAAGCGAGGCGTTCGCCAAAGCGGACGTACAATTGGAGGAAAAACAATGATTGCTTCCTTGGGTGGATCCCGCAATTTTGCCGACCCTGATAAAGCGCGAGGTTATCCTGGTGCTGATCAGTATCCGCATACAATCTATCCTGAAGCAGCGGCTGGTCCGATCCGGATTCAGCACGCCGGGATGGGCGCAATTTTTGCCGCGCTGCGGGCAGGGATAGCGGATTGGCGAGCCTTCCGAACGGACATTGCCGTGCACGTGGTGATTTATCCGCTGGCGGGTGCGCTACTGGCAGGGGTAATTCTCGACCGGGCTTTGTTGCCTTTTATCTTCCCCATCTGCGCGGGTTTGGCGTTGATAGGTCCCGCGGGGACAATCTGGTTCGCGGCGTTGAGCCGCCAGCATGAGCGTGATGGCACCGCGACAGCCGACGCCGCGGCCGCGATCTTTGATTCGCCCAGGAGACTTACCGTTCAACGACTGGCACTTCTGCTGATCGGACTGTTTGCACTATGGATCGTCTCGGCAGGGGTACTTTATTCTATCACCCTTGGTCGGCTTGCCGGGGGGGCATTCTTTAGCAATCTCTTTACCACCGCAGCAGGCTATGAAATGTTGGCACTCGGCATACTGCTGGGTGCTGGGTTCGCGTTGGTGGCCCTGATGATTGGCCTTGTCGGCTTTCAATTGGCGCTGGACCGTGAAATGAGCGTGGGCGCGGTGATTTCCACTTCCCTGCATACGGCAACGGCGAACCCCCTGTTGACGCTAGCTTGGGGTGGTGTGGTCGTGGCTGGGTTGGTGATCGGGGCTCTGCCGGGGTTGCTTGGGTTATCTCTGACGATTCCCATCCTGGGGCACGCTAGCTGGCATCTCTATCGTCAGCTGATTGCTGGTGAATAGCTAAACCGCATGTAACTTATTTATTTTTAAGCTAAAATAGAGCGCTATGGGCTCGTCGTATTACTGTTATGCCGGTTGAAAACGCGGCGACGGCTTTCCGCTCAGGCACAATCGCTTTAAAGGCTTTCTACGGCTTGCTGCAGGGCATCAAAGTGCCGGGCGGCTGGGTTGTAAGAGATGGCTTCCGGAGCTGGTTTTGCTGTGCTCTGGCGTCAACCATTTGATGCGAGGCGACCTTGAGACTGAAATCCTATCTCGCTCTGCTGCCGCTGCTGGCGCTCGGTGCGTGTTCAAGCGGTAATTACCAGCTTTTTCATCCCATCAACGCGATCGCCACTCAAGAATGGCATGCCACAATCATCGATACGGTCGTGATGCTTGTGATCATTCTGCCGGTGCTGCTGGCCATAGCGATTTTTGGCTGGCGCTACCGCAAGAGCGCGAATGCCGCCTACGATCCCGAGTGGTCACACAACACGGCGTTGGAACTGCTGGTTTGGGGGGTGCCGTTCGTGGTGGTTGCCGGGCTTGGCATCTACTCTGTCAAGACTATCTACGCTATTGAGCCTTATAAGCCGGGCCTTTTGCAGAAGCAGGTAAGCGCTGACCCACAGAGCGTGTTGAATGTGGATGTCATCAACACCGACTGGCAGTGGGTTTTTGTTTATCCAAAGCAACATGTTGCCACCATCGATGAGCTGGAAGTACCCAAGGGCAGCGTCGTAAGACTGCGCCTGACCTCGACCTGCGTTTCCAACGACATCTATATTCCCCAGCTTGCGCCGATGATTGCGGTGATGCCGGGCATGCGAACAAGGGATACATTCGACGCGCCGGTTGTGGGTGAATATACTGGCTTTGGTGCGGACTTCTCCGGTGCGGGGTTCTCTTGGATGCAGTTCGCTACGCACGTTGTCTCACAGGCTGATTTCAATGCCTGGGTACAGAAGGCCGCCTCCAGCCCAAACCAACTGAGCTATGCGGTGTTCCAGAAGGTGGCGCAGCCGCAGGTGAATGTCGGTGCCAAGGTCTCGTATTTTTCCAACCCCGATCCGCACTTGTTCGACAAGGTGGTGGCCGCCGCGCGGGCTGGCGTGGTTTATCCCGTTTCAGCGAAATTGACCAAGAGCATCGGCTCTAACGAAAAATAGAGCGAAGGAAGGCAAATTATGCAGTTGCAAGTACCGGGCCCTTGGTCGCCGCTCCTCGGCCGGCTGACGCTCAACGCCATTCCCTATGAAAACCCGATCCTGCAGGTGACTTTTGCGGTCGTGGCACTGATCGGCCTCGTTATCGTCGGTTTGGTTCTTTACCATAAGAAAGTCGGCTATCTGTGGCGCGAATGGCTGACCACCGTCGATCACAAGAAGATCGGCGTGATGTATATTATCATCGGCTTGGTCATGCTGTTCCGCGGTTTCGCCGATGGCTTGCTGATCCGCACTCAGCAGGTGCTAGCCAACGGCCCGCACGCCGCTGGCATGTTGGGCGCAAAGCACGGTTTCCTGCCGCCATTCCATTTCGACCAGGTTTACTCCGCGCACGGAACGATAATGATCTTGTTCGCGGCCACACCGATTCTGACGGGGTTTCAGAACATCGTCGTGCCGCTGCAGATCGGCGCACGCGACATGGCCTTTCCATATATGAATGCGGTGAGTCTGTGGCTGACCACCGCTGCTGCGGTGCTGGTGATGATCTCGCTCTTTGTAGGCGATTTTTCACAGGCTGGTTGGGTGGGGTTGATTCCACTGACGGAGTTGCCCTATTCGCCAGGTGTGGGCGTCGACTACTGGATGTGGGCGATTCAGATTTCCTCTGTCGGCACCACGCTAAACGCGATTAATATGATCGTGACAATTGTAGATATGCGCGCTCCGGGCATGTCCTGGTTCCGTATGCCGGTATTTAGCTGGACAACGCTTTCTACCAACATCATCGGCCTCACCGCCTTCCCCGTTTTAGGTGTGGCGTTGGCGTTGCTGGGGGCCGACCGCTATCTTGGCACGCATTTCTTCACCGCTGGCATGGGCGGTAATCTGATGTTGTACACCAACCTGTTCTGGATTTGGGGGCATCCGGAAGTGTACTTTCTTATCTTACCAACTTTCGGTGTGATTTCCGAGGTAATACCGGCTTTCTCCGAAAAGCCGATATTCGGGTATGTGACGATGGTGGCGGCGACTTTTGCCATCGCCGGAATTTCCTGGTTGGTTTGGCTGCATCACTTCTTCACTATGGGCGCTGGGCCGGACATCAACGGCTTCTTCTCTGTTGCGACGATGCTTGTTGGCATTCCAACAGGTGTGAAGGTGTTCAACTGGATGTTCACCCTCTACCGTGGACGGATCACGTATTCCGTACCGATGCTTTGGGCGATGTTCGGGTTGTTCCTGCTCCTGGTGGGCGGCCTGACCGGGATGATGCTGGCAATTCCTGCGATCAATTACACGGTGCACGACAGTGTGTTCGTTATCGCGCATTTCCATTGCATGGTGCTGATGGTGGTATGCGCCGGGTTCGCCGGGGTAACCTACTGGTTCCCGAAACTTTTCGGCTTTAAACTGGATGAAGGCTGGGGCAAAGCGTTCTTCTGGACGTTCGCTATCGGCACCGTCACGGTGTTTTCGGCGATGTTTGCGCTAGGTTTTGAGGGGGAGACGCGCCGTCTTGACTGGACGTTCAACACCGCTTGGAAGCCAATGCTGGTGGTCGAGGAAGTAGGCATGGTTCTCTACGTCATCTCGCTGGTGTTTTTTGCGACCATGCTGGTAGTCTCAATTCGAAATCGACACAAGCAGCGTTTGGCCGCAGACCCATGGGGAACCTCGCGCACGCTGGAATGGCTGACGCCGACACCTGTACCGTTCTACAATTATGCGGTGACGCCGCAGGTAAATACTCGGGACGAGCTAGCTTGGCGCCGTAAATACGGCTTGGAGAATACCAAGCCCGATGTGTATGAGGACATTCACATGCCAAGGAATTCCGGACTGCCGGTTATCTTGGGCGCGCTGGCTGGTGTCTGGGGTTTCGCCATGATCTGGCGCATCTGGTGGCTGGCGGCGATCTCGCTCGTTGGCATCGTCCTAGTGGTGATTATTCGTTCCTTCGACAAGAACGCGGGTTACCATCTGCAACCAGCGGAGGTCGAGGCGATGGAACGCGACCTCGCCATCGGCGCGATCATGGCTGAGCAGTCCGACCGTGCCCACCACCACACCCACGCGGAGGCGCATTGATGGCCAACGAAACCGCACCCACTGCGAACACACAGTTGTTTCGCCCAGGTTATCATGGGCACAACCAAATCTCGGCCCGTACACTGGGATTTTGGCTTTACATGCTCAGCGACGCGCTGCTGTTCACGGCTCTTTTCGCTTCTTATGCGGTGCTTGATACGCCAATGAATGCGGCTGGCGGCCCAGTCGCCTCGCAGATCGTCAATCCGATTGAGGGATTCTGGCAGACCATTGCCGTGCTCGGCTCTGTGACCTGCTACAGCCTTGCTACGGTGGCCATGAAAAATGGCAAACGTGGCGGCACGGCCGTGGGGATTATCGCTGCCATTGTGCTGGCATTGGTGTTTTTGGCTTTTGGGGTTAACGATTTGGCCACGCTGGCCGCGCATGGCGATGGCATGGATCGCTCTGGCTATCTCTCTGCTTATTTTGTGCTCATCCTGACTCACGCGATCCATATGGGCGTTGGCATTCTGTGGATGTTGGTGATGCTTGTGCAGATCCCGCTTTTTGGTTTCAATGACATGGTGGTGGCACGGATGCTGAACCTACGCATGTTCTGGCAGTTTCAGGCAACTATCTGGGTTTGTTTGTATGTTTATGTTTACATGATTGGAGCCTGAAGATGGCCGGTTCTCATTCCGATCCTCTCGCGCATCCGGAAGTTCGTCAGGGTAGCGCGATGCGCTATATCGCGGGTTTCGTCAGCACCGTAGTGCTGATGGGGGCGGCGCTTATTGTGACCATGCGTCACGATCTGCCTTACCAGTCTTTCGTGGAATTGGTGGGCGGCTTGGCCGCGCTGGCGTTGTTTTCGCAGGCGACGCTGTTCTACGGGCTGGACATTTCCCGTGCGCAAATTTGGAAGGGAGTTTCTCTCATCCTTACATTACCGCTGTTCATCATTACGGTGGGGCTAACAGTGTGGATGTTTCAGTCACTTAATCAGCGCACCATGGTGATGCCGACTAGCGCCGCCGCGGCCTCGCAACCAACATTGCTGCAGTGATTGACGAAATCCGTGTTGGTTAATGGCCCGGAGCGCTCGCGCTCCGGGTTTTTTATTGCGGTAGGCAGTGAGAAGTCTACGGTCAAATGGCCCATAGACATCTGTTCCGGCGCTAAAGTTAGGAGCGTTTTCAGAAAGCCTCGTCTTCGAGCGCCATCAGCGAAGCCTTGCCGGATTTTACGGCGAACAGCAGTGCACCCGCCTGCGGTAGGATACGCTCGGCAAAGAAGCGCGCAGTGGCAAGTTTGGCTTTGTAGAACTCATGGTCGGGGCCGGACTGCATCATTTTTTCCGCCGCGATCTTGGCGGTGCGCATCCACATGAAGCCAAGTGCGACCAGCCCGAACATGCGTAGATAGTCAGTGGCGGCCGCACCTGCTTCCTCAGCATCTTTCAGTGCCTTTTCAGCGATGAAGCCAGTGGCGAGTTGTAAGGCCCCGAACGCGCGGGCAAACCCCTGTATCAGCGTGCCGACGATGGGGTCGTTTTGGTTGGCTTCGATGAATTCCGCCACCGGGTGGAAGAAACGGCGCAAGGAACGACCCATATTGGCGGGTAGTTTGCGGCCCACAAGATCGAGCGCTTGGATGCCGTTGGTACCTTCATAGATCATGGCGATGCGGGAATCGCGCACCAGTTGTTCTATGCCGTGGTCACGGATATAGCCATGACCGCCATATGTCTGCATTGCGAGGTTGGCACTCTCGAACCCGAGATCTGTGAAGAGGGCCTTCACCACTGGGGTTAGCACGGCAACGAATTCTTCGGCTTCGGCTCTCTCTTTCTCATCCGCGCTGCGCTGCGCCACGTCCATGACGCTTGCAACCCACACGCCGAGCGCGCGGCAGCCTTCGTTATAGGCGCGCATCGTCATCAGATTCCGGCGGATATCCGGGTGAACGATGATCGGGTCGGCCGGCTTTTCCGGGTATCTGACACCTGCAAGGGAGCGGCCCTGCAGGCGGTCCTTGGCATAGGCAACTGCGCTCTGGTATGCGGCTTCACCGATCCCTAATCCTTGCGTGCCCACAGAGAGGCGTTCAGAGTTCATCATCACGAACATTGCCTGCATTCCCTTATTAGGCATGCCGACGAGCCAGCCTGTCGCGTCGTCGAAATTTATCTGGCAGGTGGCGGAAGCCTTGATACCCATCTTGTGCTCGATGGCTGCACAGGACACGCCGTTACGCGCACCCAGCTTGCCATTTTCCGCAGGTAGGAATTTCGGTACCAGAAAAAGAGAGATGCCCTTGATGCCGGGTGGCGCATCAGGCAGGCGTGCAAGCACGAGATGGACGATATTTTCGGACATGTCATGCTCACCGGCGGAGATGAAGATTTTTGAGCCAGTAAGTTTATAGCTGCCATCCTCCTGAGCGACTGCCTTGGTGCGGAGCAAGCCGAGATCCGAGCCACAATGAGACTCAGTGAGACACATGGTGCCCGACCATTCGCCTGAAACGAGTTTGGGCAGATAGAAATCCTTCAGTTCCTTTGAACCGTGGCCTTTCAGCGCCACGTAAGCACCGTGGGAGAGACCGGGGTAAAGGCCGAAGGAGATGTTGCAGGCGCAGATCATCTCCTCCACTAACTTCGCCACCGTTTCCGGCAAGCCCTGGCCGCCATATTGCGGATCGGAGTTTAAGGCTCCCCAACCTGCATCGTTAAAGGCATGGTACGCTTCTTTGAAACCTCTTGGGGTGCGGACGACGCCATTCTCGTAATGGCAACCTTCCTCATCTCCGGGGGCGTTGAGCGGTAGCAGTACCTCGGCGCAAAATTTGCTAGCTTCCTCCAGGATCGTGTCCAGCAATTCAGGTGTGAAGTCCTCGGTGCCGGGCAGGGGTTTGGCGGGGTGTAACTCGTGCAGAACAAAGCGCATGTCCCGCAATGGAGCGGTATAGGTTTGCATGGCCTCTTCTCCTTAATTGCGAAGCGGCTTGCCGGTGGTGAGCATTGTTTCAATGCGGGCCAGCGTGCCGTCTTTTCGGATGAGCCGCGTGAAGGCGGCACGTTCGAGAGTTAGAATATCCTGCTCGCTCGGCCGGTCGATGATGTCCACCTGGCCACCAGAGAGCACGGTCGCAAGCTCACCGGCTACGATCTCGTCATAGGGCGTGGCAAGGCCCTTCTTGCGGAAATCCTTCACCGCCATAGTGAAGGCGACGCGGCCATCCTCCCCAGGAAGCTGATAGGTGAATGGCTCGGGCGGGGTATAATTTTCTACCAAGGAAAGTGCCTTCGCTTTGGCGTCAGCCAGCAAACGGTAGCGGTTCATTGTGATGCCATCCGTCTCGCGCAAGAACAGAAGCTCCTTGGCGTTGGCAGCGGATTTGCTGACCGTGGCGGTGCTGACCGTCTCAAAAACCTTGGATGCCGCGGGCATGGGACCGTGCGGCATGGATTTGTTGGTCGTCCAACGGGCGAGCATTTCCGAACAGCCGCCCCACGCGGGCACGAGGCCCACCCCACATTCCACGAGGCCGATATAAGTTTCGGCATGCGCTTGCACGGCGGAGGAATGCAGAACGATTTCGCACCCCCCGCCCAGCGCCATGCCAAACGGTGCCGCGACGCTGGGGAAGGGCGCATATTTCAGTTTCTTGAAAATGCGCTGGCCTGTGGCGACGAGCTTGTCAATCTCGCCCCAGGCCGCGATATTGGCGGCAAAGAGGGCAAGGCCGAGATTCGCGCCGGCGGAGAAATGTGAACCCTCGTTATAGATCACGAGTGCCTGGTGGCCACGCGGTACGAGGTCGATGGCTCTTTCAAGAAGTTCAAGGTTATTCTGGTCCCAGCTATTGCTTTTTGAGGTTAGCTCGAAGCAGAGCACTCCATCGCCAATGTCCCACAATGCAGCGGACGAGTTTTTTAGCAACGCTTTGGATGTGAGTTTTATGTCCTCCAGCATCAGCACACCTTGTGCGCGAGTGAGCTTATAGTAGGCACCGTCCCGGCCTAGGTACTCGCGGCTGCCGTTTTCTGTGCGGTAGAAGCTTGTGCCCTTTGCAGTGGCGAGCAAGGCAGGGACAGGAAGATTCTCCATTGCGAGCTTTTCGGCTAGCCAGTCCGCACCAATTTTGTCGATCAATTCGAAGGGGCCGGACTTCCAATTATAGCCAAGGCGCATTGCTTCATCGATGGCGTGAATATCCTCCGCCGCGTCTGGCACCAGGGAAGCGGCGTAAGCGAGGGTTTGCCCCATCACACGCCACGCGTAATCGGATTCCAAAAGAACAGTGCGCAGATCACGCGTTTCCGGAGCTTTAGATTTTTGCACCGGACGATAATTGCCGGTAACGAGGTCGATGGCTTCGCGGCCTTTTGATCCTTTGCGGTAAAATCCGCCCTTGCCCTTGCGGCCCGTATAGCCGTCCTCGATCATTTTCTTGAGCAGCGGCAGGTCACGGTTGGCGATGTGGAAGGCGTCAGCCTGCGGCAGCGAGCCAGCGAGACTGGCATTAATGTGGGGCATTAAATCCAGACCCACTAAGTCGATAAGGCCGAACACGCCGGTTCTGGGGAGGCCGAATGGGCGACCCATGATAGCGTCGGCTTCTTCGACAGTCAGTCCTTGGTCCATGGCCTCGATAACGCCGGTTTGAAGCCAGAAAACGCCAAGGCGGTTGGCGATGAAGCCCGGCGAATCCTTGGCATTCACCACGCTTTTGCCGAGCATGAGGTCGGAGAAATTAGCGACCGTGCTGGCGAGGGACGGGTCGGTTTTCGGGCCGGTCACCAACTCCAGCAAGCGCATATAGCGCGGCGGATTGAAGAAATGGGTAATCATGAAATCCCGCTTGAAGCTCTCCGGCATTCCTTCCGTGAGCTTGGCGAGCGGGATGGTCGAGGTGTTGGAGGACACTGCCGTGCCAGGGCGGCGCACCGCGTCAATCTTGCGATAAATCTCCTGCTTTAGGTCCAGTTGCTCAATAATGGCTTCGACTACCCAGTCGTAGGAGGAAAGCTGGGACAAATCGTCCTCGATGTTGCCCGGTGTCACCAGCTTGGCGGCGTATTTGGACATGAAAGGTGCTGGCTCGGTTTTGAGCATTTTGGCGATGGCGTTTTTGGCGCCGTCCTTTACGATGTCCAGCAACAGCACAGGCACGCCGGCATTGGCGAATTGAGCGGCGATCGCCGCTCCCATGGTGCCGGCGCCGATAACGGCGGCCTTGCGGATGGTTTCCATCATACGCGCTCCAGAATGGTCGCTATGCCCTGGCCACCGCCGATGCATTGCGTGGCCAAGGCATAGCGACCGCCAACGCGCGCCAGCAGCAATGCTGCTTTGCCGGTTATGCGCGCGCCTGTGGCACCCAGCGGATGGCCAAGTGCTATGGCACCACCATCGATATTCACTTTTTTCGAGTCCAGCCCAAGATCACGGATGCAGGCCAGCGACTGGGAGGCGAAGGCTTCGTTCAGCTCCACCACGTCGAGGTCCGATACGGAGAGGCCAGCTCGCGCCAGCGCCTTTTTGGTGGCGACAACGGGACCGATGCCCATGATTTCCGGCGCGCAGCCCGCGGTTGCTGCAGAGACGAGGCGCGCCAGCGGCTTGAGGCCATGTCTGGCAGCATAATCTTCCGAGCAGACCAGCACGGCGGAGGCGCCGTCAGTGAGTGGTGAGGAGGTGCCGGCGGTAACGGAGCCGTCGGTACTGAAGGCGGGCTTTAAGTCAGCTAGACCCTCGGCCGTAGTTTCGGGCCGTGGACAGCCATCCACTTCCACCTTGCCGGATTTGGTGGTGATCGGGACGATCTCGTCCTTGAAGTTTCCGGCGATGGCAGCGGCGGCGGCACGGCGTTGGCTTTCCACCGCGAACGCCTCCTGCTCGGCACGGGAGATGTTCCATTTCTTTGCTACGTTCTCAGCAGTTTCGCCCATGCTCATATAGGCGGCGGGAAGCTTAGCGTAGAGGGCTGGGTTGGGCAGCGGGTTGAAGCCCATCATCGGCACGCGGCTCATGCTCTCAACCCCAGCGGCGATGAACACTTCGCCAGAGCCAGTAGCGATATGCCCGGCGGCTATGTGTATTGCCTGCATAGACGAGCCGCAGAAATGATTCACTGTGTAGCCGCCGACGGATTGTGGCAGGCCGGCATGAAGTCCAACCAGCCGGGCGATATTCAGGCCCTGCTCGCCTTCGGGAAAGGCGCAGCCGACGATGACAGCCTCTAAATCGGACGGAATAACGCCCGTGCGGGCAACGAGGTCGGCGATGAGCTCGGCTGCGATGTCGTCAGGGCGGGTGCGGGCTAGGGCGCCCTTGTTGGCGAGGGTAAAGGGGGAGCGGGCATAGCCCGCGATAACGGCTTGGGTCACGGTGATCTCCCGATCGTTTTGGAGGCGGCTTTTCTCGATTGGCTGGGTTTCGACGCCGAGGTGGGTCGGGCCGCCGTCGCTAGCGCTTCTTCACATTGCAGCACGATGCTGCGCAATTCGGCAAGCGTCTCATCCAAAGCGTGACGTTGCTCTTCTAGCCTGTGGATGCGGTTCTGCACGGCTTTCAGAAGTACCCTTGTCTGCTGCCCATGCGTAGGGTCGGTATCGTAAAGCTCAAGATATTCTTTGATCTCTTTAATCGAGAAGCCAAGCCGCTTGCCGCGCAAAATAAGGATCATGCGCGCGCGGTCGCGTTGCGAATAGACGCGTGTGTTACCTGCGCGGCGAGGTGAGATAAGCCCCTGCGCTTCGTAGAAGTATAGCGTCCGCACCGTGATGCCAAGCTCAGCGCCCAGCTGTGTAACCGTATAGAGAGAGTCGCGATTCGGCATCCTGGCCCTCACGTATTCAGAACTTCATTGTCACACCGGCGGTCATGGAATTATCCGAGATCGCGTAGCTGCCAATAAGTGTGCCGCTGGGTGTTGGCAGTGTGCTGGAGGCAGTGCTATTGATGCTGCCGCCCGGTGAGAATACATGGCAGTAGGCAAAGTCGAATGTCGCCGCCGGGGTGATCTTGTATTGCACGCCCATGCCAAGGTCGTAGTGGTTGGCATCTGGTACGCGAGAGGTGCGGTTGGAATTCGTAACTGGAGATTCATCGAAGGCGAAGCCAGCCTGTAGCATGATCCGGTCGGTTAGCTGATAATTGGTGCCGATGCCCAGAAACCACGTATTGCGCCAGTTCTCGTAAATTGTAGTGCCCGGATAGCCATTTGTGGGCGTTACATGTATGCTGTTGAGTAGCGCCCAATGGGTCCACTGCAAGCTGCCCATGACCGCCCATGCCGGCGTAATCTGGTGATAAACCCCCATATCCACCGAATCTGGCATGGTGATGGTGGTGCTGGCACTGCTGTTGCCTGCGTTCAGCAGCGCAGCTGTGGCGGGGCTCAGCGCGGAATAGATTGTCGGAACAGTAATCCGCTGTGTGCCCATGATATCATGGCGGATGCGGGAATGATAATCGATGCCGATGCGCGTCGCGTTGTCAATTCTGTAGAGGATCCCAAGATTATAGCCAATCCCGACATCGCTGCCGTAGACATCGGCAATCGGATCCTGGCCGGTGGCAGCGCTTAGCACTGGCACGTTCAGTGCCTGAGTGAGCCGTGCATCGAAATATTCAAAAACCGGACCGCCTCCGACGGAGACATGGTTGTTGAACTTGTAGGACATGGCGAGATCAAAATCGATGCCGGTGATGCTAGAGACGAGGCTCTGATAGCGGCCGACGAAGTTGCTGGGGTAGGATGTGCGCTCACCATAAGGGTTGGTGACGGAAAAGCCGAGCCTCCAGTCTGGTGCCAGAGCCAGAACGCCGAACAGAGCACCAGAGGCCGCAGGTGCGACTGCATTGCCACCCTGCACGCCGTTGACAGTACCGCCGGTGAGCGGGTTAGTGTTATAGCCCGAAAATGTAGCTGAGGGGCCGATATAACTTACATCGCCATCAAACTCATTCTGCTGCAGCAGCGCCATGCCGGCCGGGTTGGCCCAGACGGTGCCGGCGTCATAGGCTTTGGCCTCGCCTCCTGTGAACGCATTTCCCAGCGCGTCAGCCGAACTCTCCCGCAGGCCAAAACCCGAGGCGTACGCCGCTTGCGTGAGGCCAAGGCAAGCGACGACACCGAGCATGGATGCGGCAAGCGAATGTCGTTTCACGGAAGGTTCGGTTTTCATTGTATTGTTATTCCTCCTCAGCTTGTTAGTGCTGTCGAGCTATTTTTCTTTGTTCGTCGTTTTCTAATTTTGTTGTCATTAGCTGTTGTATAGGGCTGATGCCTAACGTATTGTGCACATAAAACACCAAATAGGGATGAAAAGCAAGAGATGGCTTTCAAATGCCACGCGAAAATCTTCCTGGCCTTGATCTGTTTTGCCTGGGCTTGCCAGCCGGCCTGGGCGGATAATACCCCTGTGGGCTGGTGGCTTGACCACACCGGTAAGGCCGGGATTGAGATTTTGCGATGCGGGGGCAGTTTGTGTGGCAAGATCGAATGGCTGCGCGTGCCTCTGGATTCGACTGGCAAGCCCAAAACCGATAGTCGCAACCCCGATGTCGCGCTCCGAGGCAGGACGCTCTGCGGGCTTTCTGTTCTGGGCGGTTTTGTGTCGGATGGCGAAGGTGGCTGGCGAGGCGGCTGGGTCTACGATCCTGAAAATGGCAAAACCTATCATTGCATAATGTATATGGCGACGGATGGCGTGCTGCATGTGCGCGGCTACGTCGGAATTCCGCTACTTGGCCGTTCCGAAGTCTGGACTCGTCCGGCTATGGCGTTGGCACCCTGCGCAGGAGGCTGAGATGACGGCAACGGCTATCCCGGTTCAGTCGGTGAACGCCCTTCTAAGTGAGGTCGTGGCGCGGTTTCCTGGCGTTACGGCTATGGATTTTTTGGGCAAGCGCACGAGCTATGCGGAGTTGGGCCAGCAAGTTTCACGTGCGGCGGCGGGCTTTCAGCGTCTGGGCGTGATAAAAGGTACTCGCGTAGCCTTGTGTCTACCGAACACGCCTTATTATGTTGTCTGTTACTATGGCATTTTGCAAGCGGGTGGTGTGGTAGTAAACCTCAGCCCGCTTTATGCGGAAAGCGAGATTCGACATTTTTTAGCGGACAGCGGCGCACGCATTGCGGTGACGCTAGATGTAAGAGATCTATACGAGAAATTTGCACCTATCGTGGCGGACGGGTCGCTGAGCCATCTCATTGTTGGTTCGATACTGGGATGTCTGGACCCCTTGAAACGCTTTGGTTTCTGGCTGACAAAACGCAAGAGCTTGGCTGACATCCCGGTGGATGCAAGGCACGTTTCTTTCAGTGCGCTGGTGGCACCAGGCGCTGCGCCGCGTCCTGTAACCTGCAACCCTTTAGAGGATGTAGCAGTTCTGCAATACACCGGCGGCACCACCGGAATTCCGAAAGCAGCGATGCTGAGCCATGCCAACCTCACCGCTAATTGCGCGCAGGTAGCCAGGAGGCTGCCTGAGATTCCGCCAGGTTCTGGTATGCTCACTCTCGTGCCATTGTTTCACGTGTTTGCGATGACGGTGGCTATGAATCTTTCCACGGCGCTGGGCTTGAATATGATTCTGCTGCCGCGTTACGAAAAGGAATTGCTACGCAAGACGTTGGCGCGCACTAAACCGCTTTTCTTCCCCGGCGTGCCAACCATATATGCAAATATCAACGAGGCAGCTGCAAAAGAAAAATGGGAACTGGCCTCCATCCGCTTTTGCGTTTCCGGTGCCGCGCCGTTGCCCGCCGAAATCCGAACGCGCTTCGAGCAGCTCTCCGGCTGTCAACTGGTTGAAGGATATGGGCTCTCCGAAGCCTCGCCCGTGGTGGCGGCCAATCTATTTGGTGCAGTGCGCGATGGCTCCATCGGTCTGCCCTTGGATGAGACAACCGTGGAAATTCGAGCGTTGGATGATCCTTTCCGTATCGTAGCGCAGGGCGAGCGTGGTGAAGTTTGTGTGCGTGGCCCGCAAGTGATGCTGGGTTATTGGAACAACGCGGACGAGACGAAGAAGGTATTCATCGACGGTGCACTACGCACCGGCGATGTGGGGTATATCGACGAGGATGGTTATATCTTCTTGGTTGACCGGATTAAAGATTTAATTATTTCAGGTGGTTACAACGTATATCCGCGCATGGTCGAGGATGCGCTCTACCAGCATCCGGCGGTGCTGGAGGCAGTAGTGATTGGCGTGCCGGATGCCAAGCGCGGCCAAGTACCCAAAGCTTACGTAAGACTTCGAGATGCCATACAGATTACCGAGGCGGAATTGCAGACTTTTTTGGCCGAGCGTCTTTCCCCGGTAGAACGGCCGAAATGGATTGAGTTCCGTACTGCGCTGCCGAAAACCGTGGTAGGCAAGCTTTCCCGCAAAGAATTGGTGGCCGAAGCGCAGGACAAGCAGAGCGCATGAACCTCATTTTCCGGCTTCTGAGCGTTATTTTGGGCGCTTGGCGGCGGCCGAAGCTGGGGGTGAATGAGGTGTTCGCTCTCAGCTTTCGGGTCTGGCCGCTTGATTTGGACCTGAACCTACACATGACCAATTCACGTTATCTGGCGCTGATGGATCTGGGTCGTGTGGACATGCTTCTGCGTTCCGGCGTATGGCGGCAGATGCACCGGCAGAAGCTGGGGATGGTGTTAGGCGGCGCGGCATTACGCTTTCGTCGGCCGGTTGCGCCCTTCGTGCGTTTTAGTTTGGCAACCAACGTGCTTGGTTGGGACGAACGCTGGATTTACGTGCAACAAGTATTCAGCGTTCCCGAAGGAGTGGCTTGCGGGGCCGTGGTTCGCGCGGCGTTTACAAAGGAGGGCCGACTGGTTCCACCAACGACGGTACTGAACGCCGTGCCGCAGCAGGACCCGCCGTCTTGGACGAAGGAGTGGGCCGAAGTGGAAAGCGCTTTCGCGGGTTAAGGTCCGCCTACCTTTGGCCGGTATGGCGGCTTATCTGCAATAACAAACTCGGCCGTCCGCCGGAAATCCAGCGAGCGGCGCGACGGGTGTCTTGTGGGGGGCAGATTCCTGCCCAACTGCATGTGGTTGCGTGTAGCATCTATCCACGCTGCTGGAATCTCCTCGGCGCTGTATTGCTGGGTCGTCAGCCACGGAAGCCGAGCGCTCGGTTGCCCTTGGCCATGATCTGGGGATGGGTGCATCTCCAGAACCATTCAGTGCTTAAGCTGTCCATGCAGCGGGCGGCACTCATACAGTGCGCGGCATTTCCAAACATGCGGATGGCAGAAAATTGTGCGACCGGGCCACTGATTACCCAGCCTTCACCCAGCCACTGTTTTCTTGTTTCCAATAAGTAAGACTGTGGCCCGCCTCCTTGGCAACGCGCCAGCGCTGTCGGGCAGCGAGGGTTTCTGCCTCGCTGTTGCCGTCGAACAGGTCGAACACGCGCGTGTAGGGCTCGGGTGGCGTTTCCACGCCGCCTGTGCGGAACAGGAAGCGCGCTCCTGCGGGGTTTTTTGGTGCCGTCGTCAAATAAATTGGTTGCCATTCGGGGTGAGGAGTTTGGGCAGTGCCGTGGGGCAGCCAGTCAGGACTTTGGCATTGCCAGAGCGCATTATCCAGCGCCTCCATCTGGCGTTCATCGGCACATACCACCACCGCCTTTTCACCCGCTGCCAGGGTACGCCCCAGAAGTGTTGGCAGCGCCGCGGCAACATCAGTGCGGGTAAGGTGGTAGAAGCCTATCTCACTCATCATGAAAATATTCAGTGCAGCCCTAGGGCCTTGGCCACGCCCTCGGCCACTTGGCAGAAGCCCGCTGCCACCGCGCTGTCAGGCTCCAGCGCCGTGACCGGCTTGCCGACATCCCCCGCCTCACGAACGCTAAGCTCTAGCGGCACTTCGCCCAGGAATGGCACGCCCATTTTCTGCGCCTCCGCTCTAGCCCCTCCGTGACCAAAAATCTCTGCGCGGTGGCCACAATTGGGGCAGCAGAAATAAGACATGTTCTCCACCACGCCGAGCACGTTGATGCCGACCTGTTTGAACATCTGCACGCCGCGCCGTGCGTCCATCAAGGCCAGGTCCTGCGGGGTAGAGACGATAACCGCACCGGAGGGCTTAGCCTTCTGTGCCATTGTCAACTGTGCATCTCCGGTGCCAGGCGGCATGTCCACTACTAGCACATCTAGTGCACCCCAGTTCACTTGGCCAAGCAACTGGTTAAGTGCGCCCATCACCATCGGCCCGCGCCAGACCATTGCCTTGTCCTCCGGCACCATGAAACCAATGGACATCGCCTTGATCCCAAAAGCGGTGAGTGGCTGCATCATGTTGTTCAGGACGGCGGGTCTGGAGCTCAGCCCGAGCATTTTTGGTAGAGAGGGGCCGTAGATATCCGCGTCCAGCAGGCCAACGGCAAGCCCGCGCTGTGCTAGGGCTACGGCGAGGTTCACCGCGACAGTTGATTTGCCAACGCCGCCCTTGCCTGATGCCACCGCGACAATATGCTTCACGCCCGGCAGTAATGGCGGTTCCTGCACCGGTGCTGCGGGGGCAGCGGGCTGGCCGGAATGAGCGGTGAGTACCACAGCGGCGGACTGTACTCCAGGCATGGCCTTCAAACGGGCCTCGATATCTCGGCGCAAGGGTTCAAGCGCCGCTGCTTCCTCACGGGTGGCGCGAAGGCTGACCTGTACAAGGCCATCCTGGACATGCACGCCGTCTATGCGGCGGCCAATATTGAACGGGGCGAGGGCATCGCGAATCTCTGCTTCGGTCATGGATTGTGAGATAGACCACTCTACCCCTCTTGCGAAGATCGTCGGCTCTGGCCACTCTTGCCGCATGAAGATTTTGGTGCGCGTGCTTCCCGTCCTGTTACTGCTTGCCGCACCGGCGGCCAATGCCTCGGAGCTGCTTCCATCCATGGCGGCCCTTGCCGCCAAGGTGGCGCCGGCCGTGGTCAGCATCGCCGCCATGGCGCCTGCGCCGAAGAACCCGCCGCTGGATGGTGGTAGCGGCAAGGACCGTGCCAGCGTTTTTCATCCTACCGCAGACACCCCTGGCGACGCCGCAAGTACCGTGGTTCCGCCGCCTAAAACCGTCGAGTCTTTGGGCTCTGGCTTCGTATTCGATCCCTCTGGCTACATTCTTACCAACAACCATGTGGTGAACGGTGCCAATAACGTAACCGTGACCTTCCCGGACGGCACGGTTTACCCCGCCATCATCGCAGGGCGTGACGAAGATGCTGACTTAGCGGTGTTGAAAGTGGATGCCGGGCATCCGTTGCCCTTTCTGCGATTCGGCGATTCCGCAAAACTTCGCGTGGGAGATTGGGTGCTAGCCGTTGGCAACCCGTTCGGCATGTCTAACACTAACACTGCAGGGATTGTCAGCGCCCTGCACCGGCAAATTGGCGACACCAAATTTGATGATTTCATCCAGACGGACGCCGCTATCAACAAGGGCAATTCCGGCGGTCCGCTATTCAATCTAAAAGGACAGGTGATCGGCGTAAACTCGGCGATCTATGCGCCCAACGGTACCTCTGACGGAATTGGCTTTTCTATCCCGTCGGCCATGGCAGAGCCGGTGGCCGAGGCGCTGGCGCATAGCGGCAAGATGACGCGAGGTTGGCTGGGCGTAGGGACCGAGGAAGTCACGCCGCAAATCCAGGCGGCTCTAAGACTGCCCAATGCCAGAGGGGTTCTTGTTGGCGCTGTTTTCCAAAACTCGCCCGCCACGTCGGTGTTGCGGCCGGGAGATGTGATCACTGCTCTGGGCGGCTTAAAGATCGCCAATTCGCGGGCGCTGGTCATCCGCACGGCCGAGTATCAGGCGGGACAAAGTGTGGAGGTCGATTTCATCCGTAACGGCACGGCGCGGCAAGCGCAGCTCGTCATCGCTGTCCCTCCACCCGCGCAGGATGAAAGCATTGCCGAGCGCCAGACGCCGCCACCCGTCCCGGTGACGCTGAGCGCCTACGGCCTGGGGTTGGCGGGCAAGCCGGCGGCCAACGGCGTTTCCATCACCTCTGCCACTGGTCCGGCCGCAAAGGCTGGCATCGTGGCGGGGAATGTAATCCGGCAGGTGAACGGAATAGTCGTGATCACGGCTCAGGATGTTCGCAAACAGGTCGAGGCGCTGGGCGCGGATCCAGCTGTGTTCCTGATCACGGGAGCGATGCAGGACGGCAGTAATCCGGGGCCGCGCTGGGTGCCGGTGAAGCCTGCCAAATAACCTGTCGTGGCAGTCAGATGAGAGTACTAATCGCCGTAGCGAGCATCACGTCTTTTTGTGTTACTCCGCCGGAATCATGCGAGGAAAGCGATATACTGACTTTGTTGTAGGAATTCGACCAGTCTGGATGATGGTCGACCTTTTCCGCGAGTAACGCCACGCGTGTCATGAAGGAGAAAGCCTCGGCGAAGGTCTTGAAAGTGAAATCCTGCACGATGGCTTTCCTGTCCCGACGCAGGTGCCAGTTCGCGGGTAGTGTCTTGAGTGCGTCTGGCCCCAGAAGTTTTGGCATGATCCTGATCCTTATCCGCCTAATTAGAGCGGTATGCTGCGCCCCCGGGTGGTATGGCCGCAAGTTTCAAATTTCTTGCCAGAATATGGGCTGTGCTTGCGAGGCGGTTTGCCGAAACTGAGCTTTTAATCCTGTCGTGCCCAGGTGATGCCAATCTCGGTGGCGACCGCATGCAGAGGAAGATCTGTTGGTTCGGTGGGGATGCATTCCACCGCCTGCGTCGCATAGGCGCAGCCCAGCCAGAAGGCGTTTGGAAGCCTTGCGAGGGTGCGGTCGTAGTAACCGCCACCGTAACCCAGCCGATGGCCGCGTGCGTCGAAAGCAAGCAACGGCACGAGCAGGAAATTCGGGGCAAGGGGCGGCGTGTCAGGGTATTGGGTTTTGTACCGGCCAGGCCGCATGGGCGTGGAAGGTGTCCATGCATGGAAGAGTAGTGCCTTGCCTGGTGGCAGGGTTTCCGGAAGCGCCAACCGGTGACCGCGCGCGTGCAGCGCGTGCAGCAGCGGCATGATGTCGATTTCGCCGCGCATAGGGAAAAAACCGCCGACCACCGCATCGTTCGGAATGATGCCACTTTCCAGGACGTGTTTTGCTAGGGTGTTGCCTAGCATAGGGCTCTGGGTTGCACGCCGAGCGAGCATCAAACGTCGCAGTGCCGCCTTCTGAATGACAGTAGCCTCGCTCACGGCGTTGTGAGGCGGAATTCTATGCGTCGGTTTTGCGCATAGTCCGCCGGGGTATTGCCAGTCGCGATGGGGTCGTTGGCACCCATCGCAGAGGTAACCAGCCGGTTTGTTGGCACTCCATCGGCGATAAGCAGATCCAGTACGGCTAGCGCGCGGGCGGCAGATAGGTCAAAATTGGATTTATACGGCCCGCCCTTGATCGGTTGCGCATCGGCATAGCCGTCTACTGAAAGTACCCAGTTGACGTTCGACGGAATCTTAGTGGCAATCTTCTTTACGGCGCTTGCCACCTGGCCAATCTCTGCCTTACCCGCCGGGGTGATAGTGGCCTGATCCACGGGAAACAGTATGTCGCTTTCGAATACAAAACGATCTCCCACGACTTTTATATTCTTCTCACCTTGCAGGCTTTGGCTGAGCGTCTTGAAAAATACGCTCTGATATTTCTGCAACTCTTCAACTTTCCGGGCCAGCGCCTCGTTGAGCTGCTTGCCAAGGTCCGTGATCTGCACCTTGTCCTTTGTGTCAGCGGTCTTGGCTGCATCCAATGCTACTTGCAGCGCGGCAAGTTGCGCGCGCAGGGCCGCCATCTGTTGGTTGAGCAGTGCAATCTGCGCCGCATCCTGCTTGTTTAGCTTTTGGGCGTTGGTGAGCTTGGATTGCAGATCGCTGTTGTTGGGCGCTTGCGCCTGCAAAATTGCGATGCGTCCGGTGGCCGATGCTAGAGCCTCCTGGGCATTTGAAAGCTGGCTTTGTAGGGACGTTTGTGCTGTCTGCAGTCCCGAGAGAGTTGAGTTAGCAGTGGAAAGTTGCTGACTGAGGTTAGCATTCGCGGTCTGTGCAGCGGCTAGTTGGGCATTTAGTGCGGCCAGTTCCTGCGACAAGGTGGCATCCTTCGAGCTTTCCATCGAGAGGCTTTTGGTTAGCTCGGCAACCTGTTCCTTCAGCTGGCTGATCGTATTGTCCGATCCTGTCAGAGCGCTGGAAAGAAAGGCTTCTGCCAGCACAAACACCAGTAGCACAAAGATGGTGACCATGAGCAATGTGGAAAGCGCATCGACGTAGCCTGGCCAAGCTTCCAGACCGTTGGCGCCGTTGCTGCGCCGCCGACTCATGATCTCGGCTCCTCCAGCCTCGTTGAAAGAGTGCGCGTGAGCAGACGAAGGTCGCCGCGTAGATCCGTGATGGCCTGGTTGCGAGCCTGTTCGGCCTCGGTCATGAAACGGTTCAACAGTAGTTCTATATTGCGCAGATGCGCACGGGAGATATCGTCGCCGCTGTTCTGTGCATCGGACAGTCTAGTCAGGGCGGGGGAGAGCGAGAGTTGCGCGCTGGCCACTTTTTCCATCAGCTGATGCTGTAGGCGCAGCGTGTCGCCGAGATCGGCCATGCGGTCAGTTAGGACGCGCAGGGCGTTGTTGCCCTGAACACGGCTGTCCTCGCCGCGGGCTAGCATGCGTTGCAGTTGTTCCATGTTCTCTGCGGTTTGTTCCAGCAGGGCCTGCACATAGGCGGGCACGCTGGTCTCACCGTCACCGCCGAGGGCGCCGGTGCCAAGTCGCGTCAAGGTGGCCAGCCATTCCTCTAGCTCATTGAAGAAACGGTTCATCGCTTGCCCGGCAGTGAGATCTAGAAAGCCCAGGATCAGCGCGCCGGAAAGGCCGAACATCGAGGCGGAGAAGGCCGTGCCCATGCCAGCTAGAGGTTTGGCGAGGCCAGATTTGAGTTGCGCGAACATCGCGTTTACATCTCCGCCCGCGAGGTTCATGCCGTTGATGACTTGCGCGACAGAGGAGACGGTATGTAATAGCCCCCAAAAGGTGCCGAGCAAGCCGAGGAAGATCATTACCCCGGTGATGTAGCGCGAAAGTTCACGGGATTCATCGAGCCGGGAGGAAACGCCGTCCAGAATAGTACGCATCGACTGACCGGAAAGGGTGATCCGCCGCTCGCCATCCGCTCGGCCGTGAAGCATGCGGGCCATAGGGGCAAGGAGCGCCGGCGGCGTGGCCTCCACCAGCTTCTGGCGGTTACGGCGGAATTCCTCCACCCAGGCAGCCTCCGGGTAGAGTTTCTGCACTTGCCGAATGTTCCAGAATACGCCGAAGATCTCAACCGCAAATATAACGGAGTTGATGACCGGATTGGCCATGAAGAAATGCGCCAGCGTAGGCGAGAGCGCCGCCGCACCACCATAAACCACTACGCAGAACAGGATCATGCGGATAAGGTAGCTGGTCGGCTTGGTCATGGCGCGGCGCTCGCTCCGATAAGGGCTTCATTGTCGTCTGCGCCAGGCACATTGCCAGCGGCGCGCGGGATGATATTCTGTGTGGGCACGCCGCAGGCGGCCAGCGCATCGCGGATGGCGAATGCGCGATTTAGCGAAAGCCGCATCGCGCCGGACGGGTCGGATGGGTCGGACGGTGCGTGGGCGACGATTTGAATCTCTGTGCCCGAGGTACAAAACGGCTTGAGCGTAGCGGCGGCGCCGGTGGGCAGCGTCGCTTTGCCCGGGGCGAATTTGATGCGCGCGACAGGCCACGCCGCGGGTTTGGCGGGCACGGGGGGGGGCGGTACGGGCGCGGCTTGTTCTTTTGCTGACGGGGGCGGCTTAGTTGGCTTCGTAGGTGAAAGCACTTTCAGCCTGGTGCGAAGCGAAGGATGCGCCGCTGGCTTGCCTAAAACCGGCTTAGCTAAGGCGGACTGCTTTCCGACTGATGGTGTGGCCTGGGGTAAACCCTGCAATTGCTGTAGGGCGGCGGGATTCACCGTCACTTGCGCGTAGGCGCAAGTCGGGACGAGGGCGACGAGGAAGGGCAGCCAGTACGAAGTCTTCACGCCCGGCAGCCTAGCCTTAACCCCGCCTGGCCGCCAGACCGTCCTGCACCACCTCCAGGAGCTTCGGATGGAGATGCGGGTTGGCTGCCACGACCACTTCTTCGATATTGTCCCGGCCAACGCCATCGGTGGCGTAGCCGCCAGCTTCTCTCACGATAAGCATGCCAGCCGCGATGTCCCAAGGTTTGATGCCCATTTCCCAATAACCGTCGTAACGTCCGGCCGCCACCCAGGCTAGGTCTAATGCTGCGGAGCCAAAGCGGCGGACGCCAGCTGTAGCGGGCATCAGCGCGCCCAGCGTACGGGCGAAGGCTAGGCGGTTACCTGAGGAGGTGGCGGCAAAGGGAATGCCAGTAGCGAAAAGCGCCTCGCGCAGATCGCGTCTTGCGGAAACGCGCAGTCGCTTGTCGTTGAGATAGGCGCCCATACCCTTCTCTGCCCAGAACATCTCGCCATTGACTGGGGAGTAGATCACGGCGGCATTGATTTCGCTGCTACCGTCGGTCAAGCGTTTTTCGAGTGCGATGGAGATGGCCCAATGCGGGATGCCGTGTAGGAAATTTGTAGTACCGTCTAATGGGTCCACAACCCAGCGCCAAGTCCATTTATCCGAGCCAGAAGCGCCGCTTTCCTCCATCAGAAAGCCATAGCCGGGGCGGGCCTTTTCCAGTTCCTCGCGCAGTGTCTGCTCGGCGCGCATATCTGCTTGGCTAACGAAGTCGCCCGGCCCCTTCACCGACACCTGAAGGTTCTCAACTTCCATGAAATCGCGGAGTAGGCGCTTTGCGGCCTTGTTCGCGGCGTTGTGCATCACCGTCATATGCGCGGAAAGGCGTGGCATCATGGCGAAACAATCCTCTGACAAAAAAACGGGCGGCGGGTCGCCCCATCCGCCCGGACAAATCTCATTACGTTGTGCAGTTAGCCCTTGGCGCGCTCGACATAGGAGCCATCCTCTGTGCGCACGACGATGCGCTCACCGGCCTCAATGAAGGGGGGCACCAGCGTCTTCACGCCGTTGGATAGCTTGGCTGGTTTGTAGGATGAGGAGGCGGTTTGCCCTTTTACCACTGGGTCCGCCTCGACAACTTCCAGTGTGGCATGTGGTGGCAGCGTGATGCCAACCGGATCGCCCTCCACTAGCGCCACGGAAACGGGCATGTTGTCCTGCAGGAAGGGTGCGGAGTCTCCTAGGATGGCGGAGGGCACCATGAACTGCTCGAAGGTCTCAGGGTCCATCAGCACCAGATTGTCGCCGTCGGTGTAAGAATAGGTGTAGTCGCGGTCCTCGGTGGTTAGGCGTTCCACGGTGTCGGCTGTGCGCCAGCGTTCATTGGTTTTGTTGCCGGTCTTTAGGTTACGCATTTCTACCTGGATGAAGGCGCCGCCCTTGCCTGGGGTGATAATCTGCTGCTTCAGCACAGTCCAGCGTGCACCTTCGTGCTCGATGACCTGGCCGGCGCGGATAAGGTTAGCCTGCTGCTTCATGTAACTGCCTTGCGGATTGAATTCTGAATGATCGTGAGGCCGGGGCTTACGCTGCCCTGGCGGATGAGGCAAGGGTCTTGGTGCGGCCCTGCGGACCGCGCGCTGGATACCGTTTTGCCCGCCCGAATTTCTTGAAGCACTTGGGTGGTGCGCAGGCCGTGATGGACATGAGTTAGAACAGCGCTCTCTGCCTGAGATCACCTTCAGCTTCAGCATTAATACCAGCCAAAGGGACGGCATCATTGATGTCGTCTGTATAGCGCTGAGCTAGAAACGGGCATAATTTATGGTGGTCAGATGGCTCTGCAATTCGCCAAAGGTCTCAGCTTCGGCAATGTCGGCACGATCTTCACCTGGGGGCTTGGCAGGTTTTTGTGGCCTATAATGTGACGCTGGAGGCGAGTTGATACGCAAAAGAGCTGGAAATCGGTTTGCTACTGCGCTCCCAATATGACTATTCCTAAATTTGTGATTTGAAATGTCGCGTATTTTGGGATCAGACTCTCATTAGAATCACTATATTAATGTCCTGATTTACAGAAAATTTGATGTTACGAATTTTGCGATTGGAACACCAATACCGGGTAACATAAGATGGGTTTGCTATTCGTATCCATTTAATGTTTGGATCGTCTTCTGTACCCCAGCTTGTTTGGGCTGGGGTACACAGTTAGCTCACAATCGAGAGCTCCTTTTATAATGACAGGCCATTTCAGAGCTTGGCCTTTGAGCGGTGTTGCCGCATTAGCCACGCTGGTCGAGCGGCACATAATCGCGCTGCGCAGCGCCGGTATAGATCTGACGTGGACGGCCGATCCGGTAGGTCGGGTCCTCGATCATTTCCTTCCACTGGCTGATCCAACCGACCGTACGGGCTAGCGCAAAGATGGGCGTGAACATGGTTGTGGGAAAGCCCATCGCGCTTAGAATGATGCCAGAATAGAAATCCACATTCGGGTAAAGCTTGCGGGAGACGAAATAATCGTCCTCCAGGGCAATCTTCTCCAACTCCATCGCAAGGTCGAGCGTAGGAGAGTTCTTGATCCCAAGTTCATCCAGAACCTCGTAACAGGTCTTCTGCATGATCTTAGCACGCGGATCGTAGTTTTTGTAAACGCGGTGGCCGAAGCCCATCAGCTTTACGTTGGAGTCTTTGTCTTTCACTTGTTTGATGAAATCGGGGATATTGTCCTTGTGACCGATCTCTGCCAGCATTTTCAGCACCGCCTCGTTGGCGCCGCCATGGGCTGGGCCCCAGAGCGAGGCAATGCCCGCGGCGACACAGGCGAAGGGATTGGTGCCAGTGGAGCCCGCCAAGCGTACGGTGGAGGTAGAAGCGTTTTGCTCGTGATCCGCGTGCAGGATCAGGATTCGGTCCATCGCCTTGGTGAGGACCGGGTTGGGTTTGTATGTCTCGGTCGGAACGGCGTGGAACATATAAAGGAAGCTTTCCGCGTAAGAGAGGTCGTTGCGCGGGTACATGAAAGGCTGGCCGGCATTGTATTTATGCGCCCAGGCAGTGATCGTCGGCATTTTCGCGATCAACCGATGCGCAGAAACCTCCCTTTGGCGCGCGTCGTGAATGTCGATGCTATCCGGATAGAACGCGGACATTGCGCCGACGACGGAGCAGAGCATCGCCATCGGGTGCGCGTCACGGCGGAAACCATCCCAAAAGCGGCGAATCTGTTCGTGCAGCATGGTGTGGCGGGTAATACCGGTAGTAAAGGCTTCCAGCGCAGTTGCGGTGGGCAGCGAGCCGTAGAGAAGCAGATAAGCCACCTCAAGGAAGGATGAGTTTTCCGCGAGCTGTTCGATTGGGTAGCCGCGGTGGAGCAGTACACCGTCATCGCCGTCGATATAGGTGATTGAGCTTTCGCAAGAGGCCGTGGCACCGTAACTCGGATCGAAGGTGAACATGCCAAGCTCGCTCTGGAGTTTGCGTACATCTACACACTCGGAGCCGAGTGTGCCGGCCAGCACGGGCAATGTGGCGGTCTTCTGGTTAAACGTGAGCGTCGCCGTGCCGACCTGCTTGCTTGTTGGGGATTGGGCCATTTGCTTCACCTTCTCGTTTTGACTAGCTAAGGGCATCAGGACGGCTATCCTGACGGGACGCAACGCCGGAAGCGTTATTCAATCCACGGCCTTATGTAAAGCTGTTGTACTGCGCCGCAGCATAGCGGGCACGGCCATCGCGGCCGCCCTTTAGACGTCGAATGTGAGGTTTTCCGGCCAATCTGGCTTGGTCATGGCGCGTGGCATGTGGATACCGCATTCAACCTTGCCCTGCCCTGCCCAGCGGCCAGAGCGTTTATCCTCACCGGGAAGCGGCTTTACCGTGCAGGTGGCGCAGCCGATGGAGGTATAGCCCCCCGCCTCAAGCGGGTGCCGAGGTAGGCTATGTGCTGTAAAATAGGCTTCCAGCATCGTGTCATCCCAGAACGCCAGAGGGTTGACGGTGATGCGCCCGTCGGCACCTATCTCCTGCAGTTGCAGATTCGCGCGTGTGGAGGATTGGTTTCGTTTACGGCCGGTGACCCAGGCTTCGAAACCCTCCAACGCATCGTCCAATGGGTTGGTCTTGCGGATTGCACAGCATAAATCTGGGTCTTTTTCCCACAGCCGTCCGTCAGGATCGTAAGCCGCAAGCTGTTTGCCAGAGGGTTGGATCGACCGGACGTCGGTCAGGCTCAGCGCCGCAATTAGCGCATCGCGATAGGCCAGGGTTTCCGGAAACAGCTTGCCGGTATCGAGAAAAATAACCGGTAGGGCGGTGTCGATTTGTGAGGCCATGTGCAGTAGGACGGCGGATTCCGCGCCAAATGATGAGACCAGCGCAATCCTACCAGGAAACTGGTGGGTAATGGCGTTGCGCAGAACCGAAATACTTTCGGCGGGGGAGGGCAGGTTGTCGAGCATAAGGAAAATATCCGAATGGCCGCGAAGGCCGGTCTTTGCGAACAATGAGATAACGGGCTATCAGCCCTGCCTTTGGCAACTGAGCCAACAGCGCGCTTCTACAATTGTGTCAATGCGCTGCGCCACCTCGGGCATCGGCAGTCGTTCCTCGCTCCAGCCCTTCCGCAACGTCGCTATTTCTTTGACGCGCGCTGCCCAGCTTTCAGGAAAGCATGCTTCCAGCCGTTTGCGGATGACGCCCGCTAAGCCGGGCGCCTGACCGTTAGTGGAGACGGTCAGCAGCAGATCACCGCGGCGGATTTCAGCGACCGAATGGAAATCACAAAGTTCTGGCACGTCCTCTACATTCACTAGCACTCGCGCAGCGCGGGCAGCATCGGCCAAGGGCCGGTAGGTCGTTTCCTCCAGCCCTACGATCCACAATACGTGCAGCCGGCTGAAATCGGCTGCCTCCGGCAGGCGTGGCACGGCGGCGGCATCCGTTTCGCGAGCAAGTTCGGGGTCGGATGTGAAAACGTCCAGGTTACGCCCGGCTCCGGCTCGGAGCAGTGCTTGCAGCCGGCGCCGGGCAAGCGGGCCGGACCCGGCGAGACCAAGCCGCAGGAATGAAGGGTTAAGCGCCAAAGGAAGCATAGACGATTAGAAAAGGATTTTTTTGTATATTGCAATCAGGGAGAAAAAATAACGTGTTTTTGCTATGCGTCTACCGTGGGTCAAAAATAATTTCTGAGACTTTGGGGGTTCAGGGCAAGGTCATACCCCCAGCACTAGCCGGGTGAGATCAGGCAACTGTCGCCATCCGGTCATGCACTTCTTGCACAGAAAGGAGCATGGAAAAAATTGTGCCGTCGTGTCCCGTATGATTCAGCACCAGATCGCCACCGTGGGCGCGGATTAGATCGCGTGCGATGGTCAAGCCAAGGCCCGTGCCGCCGTTGCGGGCAGCGCCGGCAAATGGCTTGAAAAGATTGATCCTAGCGCGTTCCGGCAGGCCAGGCCCGTTATCGGCCACGCTTAGCCATGTTTGGCCGTCATAGTTTTGCGTGCTCAGGCGAACCCTTGTGGCGCCCGCCTCAGTGGCGTTGCGAATCAGGTTGGTAAAGACACGATATAAGTGGTCACGGTCCAAGGGCAGCACGAGCGACAAGGGTACCCTGTTCTCGATCGTCCAGGGAGCACCCTCCGGTGCCAATGTCTGAATAACGTCGTCGATAAGGGCACGAATACATACGGCTGTACGATTGACCGGCATTCGGCCTTCACGTGCGAAGTCTACCGTTCTGCTCACTAGATGCGCTGCGCGTTCCACTGATGGGATGAGGGTTCCGGCGGCGCGCCTGACCACGGGGTCGTCCACGTCTTGAAGCCGGTCGGCGACGAGTAGGGCAGAGGTGAGGATATTGCGTAGATCATGAGCGATTTTTGCGACGGCCGTGCCCACTGCTGCTAGCCGCGCATTCCGCCAGAGGGCCGCACGCAGTTCTTCCTGCATATATTTCAGTTCGAGGGCGGCCGAGGAAATGTCGTCCTTTGGCCGTGCGGCCAGCCAGTCCAAGCCGCTGATATTAGCTTCTTCAGGCGCCTCGCGGAAGCGGATGATTGCCGCGGTAAGAACCTCCATCGGCCGCACCAGCAGCCAATTGAGTACGGTATAAACCAGAAGCCCAGAGAGCAGCGCGAGGATGACGATCATGCCCAAGGCAATGCGCACGTAAGTCCGGAGCATGGCTGTCAGCGGTGCGGTATCGAGTACGACAGCCATCGTCTCGCCCGGGAATGCCGTTGAGGAAAACTTGATTGTTTCCTCAGCCGGGGCATATCCGATGATCCGCCGACAGGCGCTCCATGCGTCTTGGGCGATGGAAGCGTCACCGGGCACGACAAGTGGAAATGTGCCGGGCTTAAAGCTCGGTATCTGCCAACTCTGTGTTTGTCTGCGGGAATAAATCAACGTCAGGTGTTGGATGCCAGCTAGCTGTAATAGGCGGCTGGCATCGGCGGCGGGTGAGGCTTGTAGTGCGCTTGCGGTGATATCGGCGCGACGCGCGGTGTCGTCCATCCAATGTTTGCGTTGTTGCCCCAGAACCGGGATCATTGCCAGGATTTCAATGAGCAGGATCGAGGCAACTGTACACCATAGCACCTTGCTGGATAACGAGGCCGGCTGCGGTTTGAAGCGTGAAATCCAGCTCATCGGGCGCGCAGCACGGCTGTCGCTGCTTTCCGTCCGGCCGCAAAAAGCTGTTCAAGGAAAGAGCGGTCTGTGTTCAATTTAGAGTTCAGCGGATGCTGGGCAAGAGCATCGTCGGCGGGGATGTCCAGAAGCTTCACTTGGCGGGGCAGCATGGAAAGCTCGGCTGAAAGCGGTGCCTGAAACGCAATTTCGTGGAGGCGGTGAACAATGTCTGCCGTCGAGCTTGGCACGCCCTGGCGCTGCCTGGGCTGGGCGCGGATAAGAATCAGATGCTCCGGCAGGGGCGTAAGCACCGGAGCCAAGGGCGGATTGCAGCTATAGCCGCCGTCCCAGTAGTGCCGGCCCTTAATCTTCACGGAGGGGAACATCATCGGGATGCACGCTGAGGCCAGCAGTTCCTGGATGCCGGTCTGACTGTTGGAAAATACAACGGACTCGCCGCTTTCCACGTCAGTGGCGCCGACATAAAGCCGCGCGGCACTGGGGCTGCAAATCGCCTCAACGTCCAGCAACTCGCGCAATAGATTCTCTAGTGGATTCTGCCCCATCGGGTTAAGGTGCGCGGGGTCGAACAGCCGCAGAGCTTGGGTCAGGCCCGTCCAGGCGAAATCCTGGCTTAGCGCCCTCGTCGTATCCCACATCCAGTCAAGCGGACTGGCCGGGATGCTGCCGAAGAGATTGCCCTCCATTACTTTGGACCAGAACATGGAAACCATTTCGCGTGCGCCTTGCGGGCCGCCGTGAACCATGCCTTGCACCGCCATCGCCGCGATCATCGCACCGGAAGACACGCCAGTGACCGCATCGAAGCTGAGGCCATCTTCCAGCAGACGATCAAGGACGCCCCATGTGAAGGCGCCGTGTGCCCCCCCCCCTTGAAGGGCTAGAGCTGTTCCAGAGCGGGCAGGCGATCGTGACAGCATGGCATTGACCGACTTGTGAGCGCCCTTCGCGAGTCTTGGCAACCGATGTTATCACGGGGGCGGAAAGCCAAGCCCGGTGGCGGTACGATTCCAGGCATTGACGCCTGCAATAGCAGTGCAAAATTGGGCGAATTCGTTGTCGGGAAAGGCGAGTCGTGCCCCCGCCCGCTCAGCTTTGGCTAGGTATGTGGTAGGGTGGTGGGTCGTTCGGTCCAGCCCAGGCCGGCTTGCTCGCGAGCCGACAAGACATTTGCGTCGCGCCATACTGCCAGTAGGTCCAGCTTTGCTTGTGCGATGCCAAGCTTGCGCGCTATGTTCAAGTGAAACTAGGCGTAGAAAGTGCAGCCATTCACCTGCGATGCACGGATTTTGACGATTTCCGTCAATGCTCGGTCAAGTCCAGCGGCTTTCGTGGCGGTGGTGAGGCTGCACAGGCCAGCCGTCGCCGTAGGCTAAAGTTTTGAAAATTCTTCGAAATGCATGCTCGTCTCCGTACTCGCCATCATAAGGCGCTTCGTTGAGATTGACGGGAAAGGGTGCCCACGCCTATACCCCGCCAACACGCCGGGCCGGGGACGGTCCGGCGAATGGTTTTGTTTGTTTTTTGCTGGAGTAGAACACCGTGAAACGGACCTATCAACCTTCCAAGCTCGTCCGCAAACGCCGGCACGGGTTCCGCGCCCGCATGGCGACGGTCGGTGGCCGCAAGGTGATCGCCAGCCGCCGCGCCAAGGGGCGCGCCAAGCTCTCCGCCTGATCGCGCGCCTGGCGCGCCGCCCACGCTGATGGCCAAGGCCCAAACCCCGCCCGCACGGTTGACCCGGCGCGCAGAGTTTTTGCGCCTCGCTGCGCGGGGTAAAAAGATCGTCAAGCAAGGCTTCGTGCTTCAGGCCGCTAATGATGGCCAGGCTGACGTGCTGCGCGTGGGCTACACGGCCACCAAGAAGGTCGGCAATGCCGTTACTCGCAACCGCGCCAAACGTCGGCTGCGGGAGGCGGTGCGGCTGTTGCTGGCCGGGCAAAGCCTTCCGGGGGTTGAGCTGGTGCTGATTGCCCGGCGCGAAACCGGTGAGGTTGAATTCTCTCGGCTTAGGCAAAACCTTGCCAAGGCGCTTAATGAGGCGCTGGCATGAGCCCGGCGGCCATGATGCTCTCCGGCGTTGTGCGCGCCTATGAACTCACGCTACGCCCGGTCATTGGCGCGAATTGTCGCTTCTATCCCTCCTGCAGCGCTTATGCGCGTGAGGCTCTGGCCTGCCATGGCGCCACAAAGGGCAGCCTGCTTGCGGCCCGGCGCATTCTACGCTGCCACCCTTTCCACCCCGGCGGATACGATCCGGTCCCCATTCCTAAGGATAGCTGACCCTGATGGACTCGAAGCGCCTCATCCTCGCCCTTGCCATATCGTTCGGCATCATGGCCGTATTCACAGTGATTCAGGAACGGTTTTTCCCGGCGCCCACGCCTGCGCAGACCGAGCAGCAGGCCATAAAAGCGGTCAGCACCACCCATGCCCCGAGCGGCGCCGGCGGACCCGGTACGGTGCAGAGCGCATCCGTCAACGGCCCGCGGCTAGCCGTGAACGCGCCGATGCTTAAGGGTAGTATCGGCCTGACCGGCGCGGTGTTCGATGACGTGGTGCTCAAGGATTACCATGAGACCATCGCGAAGAATTCGCCGCTGGTGCAGATAGAGGGCCGACGCGGTAGCGACAGGCCATCTTATGCGCAATTTGGTTGGACTGCGCCGGCCGGCATAAAGGTGCCAAACAATAATACCGTCTGGACGCCAAGCGCCACAGAACTTACGCCATCCACCCCCGTGACGCTTTCTTGGAACAACGGCCAGGGGCAGATCTTCCAGCTGATCTTAACAATCGACAACAAATACATGTTCACCGTTACGCAGACTGTGGTGAACCACGGTGCGTCTGCGGTCTCGGTTTTTCCCTGGTCGCGTGTGGTGCGGGACTATAAACCGAAGGTGCCGTCGAGTTGGGTGCTATTCAATGGACCGCTTGGCGTGTTTAACGGTACGCTGAAGCAGGAGGGATATGACGCGCTGAAGAAAGCCGGTGAGAAAGCGTCTAACGGCGTCGCCTATTCCACTTCTGGTCCTGGCGGCTGGAGCGGTATCACCGATAAATACTGGCTGACAGCTATAGCGCCGGACCAGGGCGCGCAGATGAGCGCGACCATGAGTTATGGCAAGGTAAGCGTAGGCAATGGCAACGCTTATCAGACGAGCTTCATCACCCAGAACCCTCTGACTGTACCGGCTGGTGGGCAGGCGAGTTTCACTAGCCATCTCTTTACTGGCGCCAAGGTCGTAAAGATTCTGGACTATTACCAGTCGGCCTATCACATACCGAATTTCTACAAGGCGGTTGATTTCGGTGTGCTCTATATCATTACTAAGCCGATCTTCTTCTGCCTGGATTGGCTAAACACGCTTACAGGCAATTTCGGCTTGGCCATTCTCATTTTCACCGTGGGAGTGAAGGTGCTCTTCTTCCCGCTGGCCAGCTATTCTTACCGCTCTATGGGCCGGATGAAGGCTGTTCAGCCGAAGATCGCAGCACTGAAGGAGCAATATAAAGACGACCAAGCCAAGCTCCAGCAGGCAACGATGGAGCTGTATAAGACCGAGAAGATCAACCCAGCCTCGGGCTGTCTGCCGATGCTGCTGCAGATTCCCGTATTCTTCTCGCTCTACAAGGTCATCTTCATCACCATAGAAATGCGCCATGCTCCATTCTATGGCTGGATCCGCGACCTTTCTGCGCCTGATCCAACGAACATTTTTAACCTGTTCGGCTTGCTTCCGTTCGATCCGACGATGATCAGCCCGATCTTGCACGTTGGTCTGCTACCGTTGATCATGGGTGTTACCATGTTCCTACAGCAGAAACTGAATCCTGCCCCGGCGGATCCAGCACAACAGCGCATGTTCCAGTTGATGCCAATTCTGTTCACTTTCATGCTGGCGCGCTCGCCGGCGGGTCTAGTTTTATACTGGACATGGAACAACATTCTTTCCGTGGGGCAGCAATGGTTGATCATGCACCGGGCGGCGGAGCCCAAGAAGACGGCTCTGGTGAAGGGCTGAAATTTGACATCTCCGGGCCAAGCCCGGAACAGATCGAGGCAGGGCGGAAGCTCTTTGCCTCGCCTTGCGAATTCTATTACGCTGCTCAGGCGCTGGAACATCTGCCAGCGCCGCGCGGCAACGAGATTGCGCTGGCGGGGCGTTCCAATGTCGGCAAATCCTCGCTCATCAATGCCATCACCGGGCGCAAGGCGCTTGCGCGGGTTTCGCACCAGCCGGGGCGCACGCGGCAGTTAAATTTCTTCGAGTGCCAAGCAGGGTCAGTGGTGCTAGTGGATATGCCAGGCTATGGTTATGCCGAGGCGCCGAAGGAGATCAAACGCGATTGGCAGGGGCTCATGCTGGATTATCTGCGTGGTCGCCCCAATCTGCGCCGTGTTTTCTTGCTTCTGGATGCGCGGGTGGAGATCAAGATCTCTGACGAGACGGTAATGGAATTGCTGGACCAGTCCGCCGTCTCTTTCCAAATGGTGTTGACCAAGGTTGACTCCGTGAAACCTGATCCTCTGAAGCGTAAGCAGGAGGAGGTTCTGGCCCTAGCGGCGAAGCACCCTGCAGCGATGAACCGGATCATTACCACATCCAGTGTTGGTGGCATTGGAATCGATGAGTTGCGCGCCGCCATTGCTGAATTTGTTGACTGAGGATGAGATGAATAGCCAAGATATCACCGACGCCGCCCGGGAAGCGCATATCGTTACCAAGGTGTTGCCGTATCTGCGTCGCTACGCGGGTGCTACGATCGTGGTAAAATATGGCGGTCATGCAATGGATGGGACGCTTGCCAACGAATTCGGCCGCGACATTGCGCTGCTCAAGCAGGTAGGCATTAACCCCGTGGTAGTGCATGGCGGCGGGCCGCAGATTAACGCAATGCTCAAGCGCCTCAACATTCAATCCAGCTTCGTGCAAGGGCTGCGCGTGACAGATGCCGCCATGGTCGAGGTCGTGGAGATGGTACTCGCTGGCACGGTGAACAAACAGGTGGCGGGGCTGATCAATGCCGCCGGCGCGTTGGCGGTCGGCATCTCCGGCAAAGATGGCGGGCTGATCCGCGCACGCAAATTGAGCAGGACCTACAAGGATCCTGATTCCGCCATTGAACAGGTGTTGGACCTTGGCTATGTGGGTGAGCCGGTGTTCATTGATACACGCGTTATCCATGCGCTGACGGGTGCTGGGCTAATCCCCGTTATCGCCCCAGTGGGGGCCGGCGAAGATGGACAAACCTACAACATCAATGCTGATACGGTTGCGGGTGCCGTTGCGGGTGCGTTGAATGCGCAGCGCCTGCTGATGCTGACCGATGTGCCGGGTGTGTTGGACAAGAGTAGGCAGTTACTGGCCGATTTGTCGCTGACACAGATTCGTGGGTTGATCTCGGATGGCACAATCTCCGGCGGGATGATCCCGAAGGTGGAGACCTGCATGGAGGCGGTAACGCAGGGCGTTAAGGGGGCAACCATTTTAGATGGTACCGTGCCGCATGCTCTGCTCTTAGAGCTATTCACCGAGCATGGCATCGGAACGATGATTCATAAGTAAAAGCGAAGCTTTTCTGAGTATCCTATGCTGTTTGGCCTAGCCCGCACGGCGAACGGATGCGCGGATATGATTTGTGTACGGAGCAACGTGCGGAAATCTCACGCGCTCATGCCTCGCCCGAGGCTTGGTGCGGGGGCGTGTGGCGCAGCGATAAGCTATCAACGTTTTTATGTCTTCCATGCATATGCACAGAAAGTAAAAACAACCAAGAGCTGAGACGAAGCCTGTTATAACTCTTGGGTTTATACAGAAAAGCCACTCCATGATCGTACTCCTGTGATGAAATTGTTCGCGTGTTTCAGCACGATGCATCGCATCCTAGAACAGGCTCATTTGCTCGTTGACCAAGCAGCGCCCGGGTAAGCGGAATTGCGAGGTGTCCAGATGCGGCCTTTTCTCATCTAGCCCCAGCCGTCTCACTGCGCGCGAGAAGCGTTGTGCCATCATCGTGGCATAAGGGCCGGTGCCCGCGAATCGTGCGTGGAATTGTGAATCATTCAATTTTTCGGCTCGGCTTTGCCGGATCAGGCTGAGTACATGAGCGGCACGTTCGGGCAGGTATTTCTGCAACCAGTCCGTGAACAGGGCCCCCAGCTCATGCGGCAAGCGTAGCATGGTGGTGTAGGCGCTGGTAGCGCCTGCCTTTTGGGCTTCCTCAAGGATGTGCTCCATCTCGGCGTCGTTCAGGCCAGGGATCATAGGTGAGGCCATAATGCCCACTGGAATGCCAGCTTCGGCCAGCTTAGAGATCGTAGCTATGCGCCGGGCTGGTGAAGCAGCGCGCGGTTCCATCACGCGAGCTAGGACGGGGTCCAGGGTGGTGATAGAAATATGTACCTTCGTCAGTCTCTTCGCGGCCATGCGGGCGAGAATTTCCCTGTCCTGCACAACACCTGCGGATTTGGTCACGATGCCAACAGGATTGTTAAATCGCTCCAGCACTTCCAGTACAGAGCGAGTCAGGCGGAGCGTACGCTCTGCCGGCTGGTATGGGTCAGTGTTGGAGCCCAGCACGATCACCCCTGGCTTATAGCTTGGACGCGAAAGTTCCTTTTCCAGCAGGCGAGGTGCCTCCGGCTTGAATACGATCTTCGTCTCGAAATCCAAACCGGCGGAAAAGCCGAGATACGTGTGACTGGGCCGGGCAAAGCAATAGATGCAGCCGTGCTCGCAGCCACGATAGGGATTCAAGCTCATATCGAAGGCAAGATCAGGGCTGTCGTTCCGGACAATAATGCTGCGCGTGGTGTCACGGACTAGCGCGGTTTGCGGCCGTTCAGCTTCATCTTCACGGTCCCATCCATCGTCGAAGGCTTCCTGTCGCGCCGTTTCAAAACGGGTGGAAGGGTTCAATACCGTGCCACGCCCTTTGATGGCGCCATAACTGGCGTGCTGTTTAATTTTTACGCAGGAAACAGACATCTTGTTCATGCTCCGTTCTTGATTGATTAAGATCATTTCAGATCCGCAAGTCAAGAACAAAAGAAGAACATTGTGGTTAAAAAAATAGCCGCGTCATGCGGCTATTGAGTATTCATTAAAAATGTTCCTTGAGCCGAGGCATCAGCTCCACCAAATTGCACGGCCGGTGGCGTGAATCGAGTTGAAAGCGCAGAATGTCGTCCCAGCCATCCTTCGCTGCGCCCGTGGAACCAGGTAGGGCGAAGAGATATGTGCCATTGGCCACGGCACCCACCGCGCGGGACTGCATGGTGGAGGTACCGATTTTGGCATAGGAGAGCATGCGGAACAGCTCACCGAAGCCTTCGATAATTTTTTCAGCCACTCTATGAAATGCTTCCGGCGTTACATCCCGGCCCGTAACTCCTGTGCCACCGGTGGTGATTACTACATCCACGGCTGGGTCGGCGATCCAGGCGCGTAGCTGAATCTCGATCAGATCGGCGTCATCCTTGATGATGGTACGCCCCACCAACTCGTGTCCTGCCTCAGTGACGCGGTCCGCTAGCGCATCGCCCGAGGTGTCGTTGGCTTGCGTTCGGGTGTCGGATATGGTGGCGACAGCGATGCGCACGGGGATAAAAGGGCGGCTTTTGTCAATGCGGCTCATTGTGCGTCTGCCGTTTCAATAAGGGAAGGGTTAAAGTCGTGCAACGTTGGAAAATCACCTTCTGCCAGCGCATCTAGACTGCGTGGCTTCAGGCCGATTTCCTCGGCATAAATCCAGCTATCGGCCAACACTTGATGCACGAAGCGGCGGGTTTGGACGTCGGGGATTGTTTCGATGAACATTAGCGGGTCGGAATGGTTCCCGATTGCTTTGTACCAAGCAGAGGCGGCGCCCGGCCCAGCATTATAGCTGGCAAGAATAGCAAGCAGATTGCCCCGGATTCCAGGCCAATGCCCAAGATATTTTAGATAGGCTTGGCCAAGCGCGAGATTGGCAGAAGGATTGTAGATCGATCCGGTCACGCCTTCTGCCCGGCGCATATTGGCGGCGGTTTCGGGCATCAGCTGTACTAACCCGCGTGCGCCGACGCGGGACACTGCCGTGGCATCGAAGCCTGATTCGGTGCGGGCCAACGCATAAAGTAACGCCGGGCTTACTCTGAAACCACCTTGTGGGCGCATTGCAGGCAATGGCAGGTGGGCACCCGCGATTTCATTCGCCGGGGCCGGCTGAATATTCGCGATGGCGATGGTTACATTTACCAGTCCTGCCTGCGCGGCTACTGCCATCACGGCGTGGCTTAGGCCGGGGGTAGACCGCATCTGCGGCCATAGCGCGCGCAACGCTGTTTCGGCCTCGTTAGTCAATCCAACCTGAAGCATCTCAAAGGCTAGCCGCCCATCCGGCAGGGAGTCGACAGCAGAGACATCTGCCTCCGTCAATGTCGTAGCGACGCCAGTGTGATTGAAGCCCTGGCCGAGTAGGCGCTTGGCGAGCATGCCATAGAAAGTGTCACCCGACCATGAGGCTTGGTGCAGCCAGTCAAGATATTGATCTGGTTCTTGCTGACGCAGCGCCGCGCGGGCGGCCCAGAAGTCGCTAGCGGCGCGATCATCATCGGAGATGCCGTGCATTTGAGCCGTTCTGCAGAAAACTTTTGCTGCGGCGGCAAGGTCGTTATTCTTCCAATCGTTCAACCCAACCATAAATGCGCGGCGCCAAATTGCGTTTTCTGGGGCCCAAGAAGGCTGTGCCGCGCCTTCGTCGCTTAGCGTTTCTTCTGGTAGCAAAGCGAGCTTTGGGGCAGCCGGCAATGCAGCGCGGGGCAGCTTGTGGCACATTAGAGCATAAATGGCTGGCGCTTCAGGTTCATTCGAATATTTAGCCCACCAAGCGGTCAGTTCCGCAGGTTTGGTGATGTAGTTGGCGCTCAGGTAGCGTTTAGCCAGAACCACGCCGATAAGGCTGGGATCGGAGACGCGCGCCAACATCTTGTCGGCGGCGGTGAACTTGCCGTTCTGCTGCAACTGCAGGGCGCGTCGGTAAAAGGCCACGTCGCTAGGGGATAGCGGTTGTGGCAGCGCCACCTCTACACCACCCGAAGGGGTGTTGCGCGGCACAGCATAAGCTACCGAATCCCCGTTAATGCCGCCAGCCGGCTGGGTGGGGGGCGTTGTCGTTCCCGGCCCTTGCCCCGCATAGGGGGACTTCGCCTTAGCTTGCACAGGAAGCATGCAAGCAACGACGAAAACGGACGCCGCAGCAAACACCACGCGCGTAACGTTCAGGCGGGAGAGCGGTTTTATAGCTCCTCGCATGACGTCGACCTACACAGGTCTTAATAATCACGCAAGCCCAAACGGCGCCCAACATCTTTTTTCACAAAGACGGCCGCATAGTTCACCACATTTTTGCCATAGTTTGGCGCGGAATTCCAGAGAGGAACGTAAATTAATGCCATGAAAATTTGGTTAATTTAGGCGTGATCTTCCAGCCAACTGCGCAGTTGCAGCAAATCCTGCCACGATTCGCGTTTTGCCAGAGGCATGCGCAGCAGATAGGCTGGGTGATAGGTCGGCAGGCAGGGCAGAGGCGTCGGCAAGCCTTCGATTCGCACTTGCTGCCATTTCCCTCGCATTTGTCTGATGCCGTTTTGTGCCTTCGTGCCCAGCAGCGCCTTAGTTGCTACGGCGCCCAGGGCAAGCAGACCTGCCGGGGCGATCAGTGCGATGTGCCGGTGCAAAAAAGGCAGGCACATCGCAATTTCGGCCTCCGTTGGCGTGCGGTTGCCGGGCGGGCGCCAGGGCACGGTATTGATGATTCGTACCTTTGTGCGGTCCAGGTCGATTGAGCCCAGCATCCGGTCCAACAACTGGCCTGCTGGGCCGACAAACGGTTTGCCGACGCGGTCTTCCTCGCCGCCTGGCGCTTCGCCCACGATGACAAGCCGCGCATCGGCCGCGCCATCGGCGAAGACCAACTGGGTGGCAGTGTCCCGTAATGCACAGTCAGAAAAGCCGCGCATGGCCTCTTCCAGCGCTGCCAATGTCGTACAGCTGGCAGCGAGTTGCGCGGATGCTTCCGGTCCGGCGGATGTTGCCACAGCTACCGGGCGCGCTAGGCGCGGTCGAGGAGCTAATGGTTCTTGAACGCCAGAAGGCAGAGTTGGCGCGCGACGACGGTCCTGTGGCGTATCTAGCAACGCCTCATCAGCACCCCACTCCAATTGCAGCCGCAACGCGTCACTGAACTCCATAGCCGAAGCATTATCTTGGCTCTGTCATCCCCGCCAGCCCTTTACGCGTCGGTGTGTTTGTCACTAGACCATGGTGACTTTGTCACAACGAGGAACTCAACAATGTCGGACGAGGCCCCGCCGCGTGAGGCGATGGAATTCGATGTGGTGGTTGTGGGTGCCGGGCCGGGCGGGCTTTCGGCGGCCATCCGCCTGAAGCAACTGCACTCGGAACTCTCCGTTTGCGTTGTCGAAAAGGGCTCTGAGGTCGGCGCGCATATCCTCTCTGGAGCGGTGCTGGAGCCGCGCGCGCTGCGAGAACTGATTCCTGATATCGACCCCGGCCTGATTCCGCTCGCGACACCCGTCACGGCGGATGAGTTCCTGATGCTCTCGCCAAATGGCGCGCGCAAGCTACCCACCCCGCCGCAGATGCATAATGACGGCAACTACATCGTCTCGCTCGGCAATGTGGTGCGCTGGCTCGGCCAACAGGCCGAAGAGCTGGGGGTGGAGATCTATCCTGGCTTCGCCGCTGCCGAAACGCTGATCGAGAATGGCCGTGTCGTGGGCATTGCCACGGGGGATATGGGCATCGGTAAGGATGGCGAACCCACCGACAATTATGCCCGCGGTATGGAGCTGCGTGCCACCTACACGATCTTTGCCGAGGGCTGTCGGGGCTCGCTCACCAAGAAGCTCGAAAATGCCTTCGATCTGCGCAAGGGCGTGGACCCGCAGACCTATGGCATTGGCATAAAGGAACTGTGGGAAGTGAAGCCAGAGGTGTTTCACAAGGGCCTAACGCAGCATACCATTGGCTGGCCGCTTTCAAAAGACACATACGGGGGGTCGTTCCTTTACCATTTCGGCGAAAATCTCATTTCGGTTGGGTTCGTTGTAGGTCTGGATTATTCCAATCCCTATCTTTCGCCCTTCCAGGAGATGCAGCGTTTCAAGACACATCCCGCCATTGCGCCGGTTTTCGACGGTGCGAAGCGCATTGGCTATGGCGCGCGTGCCATCAACGAGGGTGGATTTCAATCTCTGCCGAAGCTCGCATTTCCAGGTGGCGTGCTGATCGGCTGCGCCGCGGGTACGCTGAATGTGCCGAAGATCAAGGGTACGCACACCGCGATGAAGTCTGGAATGGTCGCTGCAGAGGCGATTGCCGAGGCGTTTGCGGCGGATAAGCCAGACACGCTTTCAGCGTATCCGCAAAAGCTGCAAGAGAGCTGGGTGTGGCCGGAGCTATATGCGGTGCGCAACATCCGGCCTGGTTTCGCCAAATTTGGCTTCTATGGCGGCCTCGTGAATGCAGCGCTCGAAACCTACGTGTTTAAAGGCAAGGCGCCGTGGACGCTGAAGAATCATGCCGACAATACTGCGCTGAAGAAGGCTAAGGACTGCACGCCCATCGAATATCCCAAACCCGATGGCAAGCTTACCTTCGACCGTTTGTCTTCCGTATTCCTTTCCAACACCAATCACGAGGAAGACCAGCCTGCGCATTTGCAGCTGTTGGACCCGGCACTCGCGATCAGCGTGAATTACAACGACTATGCGAGCCCGGAGACGCGCTACTGCCCGGCCGGTGTGTACGAAATCGTTGGCTCGGAAAAGAATGAACCTTCGCTGCAAATCAATGCGCAGAACTGTGTGCATTGCAAAACGTGCGACATCAAGGATCCCACGCTAAACATCAACTGGGTTGTACCAGAGGGCGCGGGTGGCCCGAATTATCAAGGCGGCATGTAGGGCTTTAGAAAGTAGCTTCGTTCGCGAGCTGAACGTTCGGTGCGTCATCGGTCGGAGGCCGCACTGCCTGGGTAGCTCGATCAGCTTTGTGATCAGGCTTGGTTTGGTAAGAAAGCAACGCCTCGTAGCCGTGTAAAGCGGCGCGTAGCTTATCCGGCGGTAAGTCCACCGCCAGCACGTGCCAAGCCTCGTCCTGCCGCCCGGCGCCCACCAGTGCCAGCGCGTAATCGGCGCGGACTTTTGGCGTAGCGTTGGGCGAAATCGCCAGCGGGCCGAGATATTGGAGCGCATCGGCGCTGTCACCGGAAAGCGCCAGCACCAAGCCTAGATTGGTCTCCGTCGCTGTATTTCCTGGCGCTAGCAGTAGAGATTTCTGCAGCGGCTCTATGGCGCCGTTGAAATCGCCGCCCAGGGCGCGGGCCACGCCAAGGTCGCTCTGTGCAGCGGCATTGTCTGGATCATCTGCTACGGCGGACGTGAATGCTCGTTCGGCCTCAAGGGCGTTGCGCCGGATTAGGCAACGCCCGATGCCAGTTTGCGCTTGGGAAGAATGCGGGTCGCTCTGCAAGGCGCGCTGATAGGCGGCGATTGCATCCTCGCACCGTCCCATGGCGTAATAGGCGGCCCCCTCATGATAAAGCGCGTCGAGATTGTGTGGGTCTCGGGCAAGCACGGATCGCGAAATGTTCAGCGCCATATTGACATTGCCGCCAGCGATAGCAGCATCCGCTACGTTCAGCACATTGCTGCCGTCTGACGTTGCGGTGAATTTTTCGTGGCTGCCAGTGCAAGCGCTGACGCTTAAGCATAACGCGAGGCGGAAAGCGGCCTTGGTGCGCAGCATCATTTTGATTGCCATAACGCGATGGTGCTGTAACGGAATTACCGGCTGTTTAACGTAGACACAAAAACATTTGATCTTCAGGTTTTGACGTACGCCAAAACTGGCTATTTATGGCGCATGAGCATTCGTATTGGCATCGCCGGCATTTCCGGCCGCATGGGTATTTTTCTAGCGCAGGAAGCTGCTGCCGCTGCCACGCTCGTCGGCGGCATCAGTCGCTCCGGCGCAGGGCTGGCGGGGACGCCGCATTTCCCGGACATCACCACCCTGGCGCAGGAATCAGACGTGGTGATTGACTTTACCCATGCCAGTACCGTGCATGCCCATGCCCTGGCCCTAGCCGAAACCGAAACGCCCTGGGTGTTGGGCACCACCGGTTACGGAACAGAGGACGAGGCTGCAATTCGGGCGGCTGCGAGGACTATCCCCATCATAGCTGCGCCGAATTTCTGCACAGGGGTGAATCTGCTGTTGCTGTTAGCTGAAAAGCTTGGCCATGCTCTGCCTGCCAGCCAGTACGATGCCGAGATTGTAGAAATGCATCACCGTCAGAAGGTGGATGCGCCTTCCGGCACGGCGCTCGCTATTGGCCAGGCAGTTGCAGCGGGGCGGAGCGTTGACCTAGCTGACGTGATCGTCTCTGGCCGGGATGGCCATACCGGGCCGCGCAAAGATGGCGAGATCGGTTTCGCGACGCTGCGAGGTGGACAGATCGTTGGCTCTCACACCTTGCTCTTTACCGCCGGCGACGAGCAGATCAGCCTGACTCACCATGCCTTCGACCGGCGGGTGTTTGCCTCCGGTGCCGTGCGCGCGGCCTTGTGGCTACACGCACAACCTGCAGGGCTTTATGGCATGAGGGATTTTCTGCGCCTTTAGGCACATCTAGAGCGCAACCCTTTCATGCCGGGTTTTCGAAAGCATAGCATATTGACCCCAGCCCCCTAATACGCCATCGGGACCCGGCCTTAAGTTATACGGGGGATTTGCATGCGCGATCGCGGAGAATTTCTATTCACCTCTGAGTCCGTCTCCGAGGGTCATCCGGACAAGGTTGCCGACCGGATTTCCGATACGGTTGTGGACGCCTATCTGGCGGCCGACCCCTATGCGCGCGTGGCTTGTGAAACGCTGGTGACTACCAACCGTATCATCCTCGCGGGTGAGGTACGTGGTCCGGAAAGCATCACCAAGGAGTATCTGGCGCATCTGGCGCGTCTGGCGGTGCACGATATTGGATATGACCAGGAGGGCTTTTCCTGGAAAAACGCCGAGATTGCCGTGCACCTGCATGCCCAGTCCGCGCATATTGCGGTGGGCGTGGACGCGGCCAGCAATAAGGACGAAGGCGCCGGCGACCAGGGCATTATGTTTGGCTATGCTTGCACAGAAACCCCGGCGCTGATGCCCGCGCCGATATATTATTCCCACTTGATCCTGCGCCGGATATCTGAGCTGCGTCGGACTGCCGACAGCCAAGTGAAAGGGCTGTTGCCGGACGCCAAGAGCCAGGTGACGCTGAAATATTTGGACGGCAAGCCCGTGGGTGCGACTTCCGTTGTGGTTTCCATTCAGCATGAGCCTGGCTTCACGCCGGAGCGGGTGAAGGACATGCTACGCCCGATCGTTGCCGCTGCCCTGCCTGATGGCTGGATGCCCAAGGATGATGAGTTTTATGTCAACCCGACCGGCATATTTGAGATCGGCGGGCCGGATGGCGATTGCGGCCTTACTGGTCGCAAGATCATCGTTGACACTTATGGTGGTGCGGCCCCACATGGCGGCGGTGCGTTCTCCGGCAAGGACCCTACAAAGGTGGACCGTTCTGCGGCTTATGTCTGCCGCTACCTCGCAAAGAACGTGGTGGCCGCGGGCCTGGCCGAGCGTTGCACCTTACAGCTCTCGTATGCCATTGGCGTTAGCCAGCCGCTTTCACTTTATGTCGATCTGCATGGCACGGCGAAGGATGTGAACGAGGCGAAGCTGGAGAGAACCTTGCGAGAGTTGGTGAATCTCACCCCGCGTGGAATCCGCGAGCATTTGCAGCTCAATCGGCCGATCTATGTGCCGACTTCCGCCTTTGGTCATTTTGGCCGCGCACCAGACGAGGAGTTGGGCACCTTCACGTGGGAGAAGACCGATCTGGCGCCTGCGCTAAAGAGTGCGTTTAACCGTTAACCTTGCAGTCTTCTAGCGCGAGGATACGCAGTTGGCTGGCCTGGGGCTGATGCCCTGGGCCAAATTTTTGTGGCATAATGAACCCGAATTCTCCCGCACAAACTGAATCTGCTTCATCCTCGCCGCCTTGGCTGCGCGCGGCACCGGTTCTGTTCCTGTTGTTTTGGTCGGCGGGGTTTCCGGTCTCCAAAATAGGCATTCAATATGCCGCGCCCTTCACGTTCCTGGTATTGCGCTATGCGCTGGCCTTGCTCGTTCTCATTCCCTGCGCCATTTGGCTGCGCCCGCCGTTGCCTAAACGGTGGATCGCTTGGCTGCATGCGGCGGTGGTGGGGTTCTGCATTCAGACCGTCTATTTCGGCATGTGCTATGCGGCCTTTTCAAGGGGAATTTCGGCGGGCGTAGTGGCGCTGGTGGTGTCGCTGCAGCCGATTCTGGTGGGTGTGTTGGCGCCGGCGCTGGTCGGCGAGAAAATCGGCGCCAAGGGCTGGGTGGGGTTGGGGCTCGGCTTTTGTGGCGCGGTGGTGACGATTCTAGGCTATGGCGAGACCGGGCATATTTCTCCATGGGGCTTGCTGTTTTCCTTTGGCGCGTTGTTCGGAATGGCGGGGGCGACACTTTACGAAAAGCGCTTTGGTACCTTCATGCATCCCGTAACGTCCAACATGGTGCAATATGCGGTGGGGTTGGTGACGACGCTGCCCGTCGCATCAACGGACTTTCGCGTGGACGTGACAACGCCGTTTATTGTAACGATGACGTATCTCGTCATCGCCAATTCGCTCGTGGCAATTTCTCTTTATATCGCCATGCTGCGTTTTGGTCGCGCCTCACAGGTATCGACCCTGTTCTATCTGGTGCCGCCGATTTCCGGGCTAATGGCTTGGGCGCTTTTGGATGAAGCAATGCCGCTAATGGCCTGGGTGGGCATGGCGGTGGCGGGGCTTGGCGTGGCGTTGGTGCGCAGGCAAAGGAATTCCGTATGACAACCCTGAAATCCCCCCCTGACCGGCTTTATGGCCGTTCCCGCGGCAAAAAGCTGCGCCCCCGCCAAGAATGGTTGTTGGAGGAGTTCTTACCCAAAACTGCCTGGCCTGATGCACCTTTCACAGTCCATTACCGTGAACTATGGCTTGAGGTAGGCTTTGGCGGTGGCGAGCACGCCTACGAGCTGGCCACAAAGAACCCCAGTATCGGCTATATCGCGGCGGAAGTGTTCGATAACGGCATCTGTTCGCTGCTCTCGCGCATCGCGCCGGATGGGGTGGGCGAGCCCGTGCCCTTACCGAATCTACGGCTTTATCCAGACGACGCCCGCCCCTTGCTTCGGGGCTTCACCAATGGCGCGTTATCAAAATTGTTCCTGATGTTTCCCGACCCCTGGCCGAAAGCCCGCCATGCCAAGCGTCGCTTCGTGCATCCGGCGCTCGTACCGGAGGTGGCGCGTGCCCTGCGCCCCGGTGGGGAATGGCGCATTGCTTCTGACGATCCAACCTACCAGGAATGGACGGACGAGGTTCTGTCGGCCCAGGATCTGTTTACAGTCAGCCGCATGGACATCCACCCGGAAGGTTGGCCCCACACGCGCTACGAGGCCAAGGCCATCATCGCTGGGCGCAGGCCGCTTTACTGGTCGCTGATCAAGCGATAACCAGGGAAAAGCCGCCAATATTGACGTATTGGCATCCGCCGACCTTTATAATCTTCCCGCTGACGCCGCCGTGCCGGGCAGACACCGGGCGCTATGCCTCGTGCTCCTCTTCGTCCTCTTCCTCTAGGCCGAATTGCTGCGCCTCCTCGTCATATTCAAAAATTTCGGCATAGCGGCCCCAGGCGATGACGGTGCGCAGCGTTTCTTCCGCGTATTCGGGGGACATGTGGTCCTCCAACTGGTCGCGGAAGCGCACGGCGGCAGCGCGGTGGTTGGAGCGTTGGTCGATCACGCTGCGGATTTCGGTGATCAGCGGTACATGAGTTCGTAGCGCTTCGGCGAAAATTTCCTTGCGGTCTTCCGTTTCAGCTTCGGCAAAATGGCGGCCGGTTTCCGTGATCAGGATGTCGCCTTCCTCCAGCAGGGCAAAACCCAGCATGCTCAGTGTTTCGCCCAGCGGCAGCAGTTCATCCACCTCGAATTGCAGCGCTGCGGCAAGAGCGGGAAGATCGGCCCGCCCATTATAGGGCTGGCCACGTAGCGTTTCCAGCAGGCCGGCCATAAGGTTGGTTCCAACCGGATGTAACGCATGCCCGAACGGATTGGGGGGAGCTGCGGCGGCATGAACCTCGGGTGCTTTGCGGCGGGTCATGATGCCGTAAATATCGTCCACCATCTGGCGGAAGGCAGGGTCGAAGCGGTTGCGCGGGTGCGTGAAGGGCACCTTCAACTCATGTGCCACTCGGCCTGGGTTGGAGGAGAAGACCAGGATGCGGTCCGCCATTAGCACCGCCTCCTCGATATTATGAGTTACGATAAGGATGGATTTTACGGGCAGCTTGCCATCCATCCAGAGGTCGATGAGGTCGGTGCGCAGCGTTTCGGCGGTCAGAACGTCCAGTGCCGAGAAAGGTTCGTCCATTAACAGCAGATCGGGGTGCACCACCAAAGCCCGAGCCAATCCCACGCGTTGGCGCATTCCCCCGGACAGCTCCTTGGGGTAGGCGCCGTCGTAGCCGCCCAAGCCGATGAGGTCGATAGCTTCCTCGGACCGTTCCTCGCGGTCATCTTTGCCAACGCGAAGGGCTTCTAGGCCGAGTTCCACATTTTCTTGCACCGTCAGCCAGGGGAATAGGGCGAAGCTCTGGAAAACCATGGCTACACCAGGGGCGGGGCCCTTGAGCGGTTTGCCGCGCCAGTTAACCTCGCCGGATGTTGGTTTCAGCAATCCGGCGACGATCCGCAGCAGCGTAGATTTGCCCGAACCGGAGCGGCCGAGCAAGGCAACGATCTCACCCTCGTGCAGCGTAAGGTTCACGTCGTCCAGCACTACCAGATCGGCGCTGGAGTCCTTGTGATATGCTTGGCGACAATTGCGCACGGAGACGAGAGGCGGGGTAATCTGGTCCATGGCATTTAACCCAGCGTGGTACGACGGACTGCGTAGGCGTAAAGCGGCCGCCACAGGATGCGGTTGAAGAAGATCACAAAGCAGGACATTACCACAACGCCAAGCACAACGCGGGGCGTATTACCTGTCGAGGTGGCCTGGGCAATATAAGCGCCTAGCCCCTGGGCGACGAGCCTGTGGCGACCCCAGCTTGCCACCTCGGCGACAATGGAGGCATTCCAGGCACCGCCCGAGGCCGTGAGCGCGCCTGTAATGAAGTAAGGCAGTATGCCAGGAATCATCACCTTGCGCCACCAGAGCAGGCCGCGGATATGGAAATTCGCGATGGCCTCCTTCATGTCCCCCGGAAAGGCGGCGGCGCCGGCGATGACGTTGAATAGCAGATACCATTGCGTGCCGATCAGCATCAGGGGCGTGAGCCAGATATTCGGGTTGACGTGGAAATAGACGATCGCCAGCACTACTGGTGGAAACAAGAGATTGGCCGGGAAGGCGGCCAGGAACTGCGCGACTGGCTGGGCGATACGAGTGATTCTAGGGCGAAGCCCGATCCAGACGCCGATCGGCACCCAGATTAGTGAGGCGACGATCATAAGCACGGCAACGCGGATTGCCGTGTAGACGCCCATCAGCAAAGCGGTGAACAAATCCTGCCAATGCAGTGTGGCTGACACATAGGCCACAATATGAAATGCCGCGTCGATGGCCACGGCAGCGATCATCGCGAACCAAATGCCGTCGATCATCCGTGAGGGTTCGCTGGTTTCATCCATCCGGCCAGGCTGGCGGAAGGAGAGACGGAGTCGGAAAACGCTGGCGAACACGCCCCCGATCATCTCACCTATGGTGTGGAACAGGGCGGTGCGGCGCAGCATCTTCAGCATCCAGGGCTCAGGGCCAGAGATGGCGGCTGTGGTCTCGAACCGGAATTTGCCGGACCAAGCAACCAATGGCCGGAATAGCAGCTGATCGTAGAGCAGAATCACCACCAGCATTGCCAGGATGGCATAGAGGATCGCGGGGAGATCCTCCTTCTTCAGTGCTACCGCCACGTAGGAGCCAATTCCAGGCAGGGTGAATTGGGTATTGCCAACCGTGACCGCTTCAGATGCCACTACGAAGAACCAACCGCCGGACATCGAGAGCATTGTGTTCCAGACTAGCCCAGGCATGGCGAAAGGCACGTCCAGCTTCCAGAAACGCTGCCACGGGGAGAGGCGGAAGCTGCGCGACGCTTCCTGCAGGTCCGCCGGCAGGGTAGTGAGGGATTGGTAGAAGCTGAATGCCATGTTCCAGGCTTGGCTGGTGAAAATCACGAATACCGAGGCCAATTCCGCCCCCATAACCCGACCGGGGAAAAGATGTAGGAAGAATACGGTCGTGAAGGTAAGAAAACCCAGAATGGGCACGGATTGGAGGATATCCAGGATCGGGATGAGCACCATGCCTGCTCGGCGGGATTTGGCCGCCAACGTGGCATAGGTGAAGGTGAAGACGAGCGAGAAGAGCAGTGCCACGAACATTCTCGCAGTAGAGCGCAGAGCGTAATAAGGCAGCCAAGCCGGGTCCAGATGGATGGGCGTGTTTTGGATTTGTGCGATAGGCGTGCCGATAGTCGTACGGCCGACCTCCACCAGTGCGATCAGCAGCCCCATGACGATCAACAGAGCCGCGCCATCAAAACGGTTTGGTATGCGGTGCCCAGCCAGGGCAGGGGGAGTGAAATTTCGCATCAGGCCGCCTGGCTTCGGGTGAAGGTGTCACCCTCCCCCTTAGCCATGTGGCGCGGTTTTGTCACCGGGGGACACGTTGCGCTTCCATGACAGAAGGAGTTGTTTTTTCGTGGAGTCAATGCCCTGTAGAGCCAAACCCGCCGTCACCACGGCCGGTTTCAGACAGGCTTGCCTCTTCTTCCCACGCGGCTCGCACCACCGGGGCCAGCACAGCCTGGGCGATCCGCATGCCGCGAGTGACCTCAAACGGTGCATCGCCAGTGTTCAAGATAATGACACCGACCTCCCCGCGATAATCCTCGTCGATGGTGCCAGGGGAATTGGGCAAAGTGATGCCGTTTTTCAGCGCGAGGCCGGAGCGAGGGCGCACCTGTAGCTCATAGCCGTCAGGCAGGGCGATGCAAAAGCCCGTGGGGATAAGTGCGCGCTGGCCGGGCGCAATGGTAACGGGCGAATGCACTGCGGCCAGAAGATCCATGCCTGCGGCACCTTTTGTGGCGTAGGTTGGAAGGTCTAGGCCCTGGCCATGGGGCAGACGGCGAATTTTTACGCCAATAGATTTCATTTGAAATAATCTCCAATCTTCGCCGCCAAGCGCTGTGCAACTGCCAGCTTGTTCATGCGGTTCCAATGTTCACTGCCTGCTTCGGTAAGCAGCAGCACCTCATTTTCGTTACCGCCCATGATACCGGTACCGCCGACATTATTGGCGACTAGCCAGTCGCACCCCTTGCGGGAGCGCTTGGCGACGGCATGTTCCTCCAGTTTCTCAGTCTCCGCCGCGAAGCCGATAACTAAGAGGGGGCGTAATGGGCCGGACGCGGAGAGGCCCGCCAGAATATCTGGATTCTCGGCCAAAGCGAGGGTAGGTGGTGCTCCGCCGTCCTTCTTGATTTTATGCCTGGCTTCAGCTGCTGCGCGCCAATCTCCTACTGCAGCAGCACACACGGCAATGTCGGCCGGCAGGGCATCCTGCACGGCGGATTGCATCTCGCATGCGGTTTTCACACGGATGGTGGTTAACCCTGGCGGGTCCGGCAAAGCGACGGGACCGGAGATGAGTGTGACGCGGGCACCCAAAGCCGCTAGGGCAGCGGCAATGGCGTGGCCTTGGCGACCGGAGGAGTAATTGGAGATGAAGCGCACCGGGTCGATTGGCTCATGGGTGGGGCCGGAGGTGACGATAGCGTGCTTACCCCGTAGAGGGCCGTCATTCAGCGCGGCCTGAATGGCAGACAGGATTTCCAAAGGCTCCGCCAAACGGCCGGGGCCATATTCGCCGCAGGCCATTGGGCCTTCATTCGGTTCCACCACTAGCACGCCACGCTGTTTCAGAAGGTTAATGTTGGCCTCAGTGGCTGGGTGTTGCCACATGCGAACATTCATGGCCGGGGCCACCAGAACGGGCTTGTCTGTCGCCAGCAGCAGCGTGCTAGCCAAATCGTCCGCCAGCCCCACTGTCATCTTGGCCAGAATATTCGCCGTGGCGGGGGCAATCACCACCAAATCCGCTGCGCGGGACAATTCGATATGGCCCATCTCGCTCTCATCGGTCAGCGAAAAAAGGTCTTGATAGGTTTTGGACCCGGTAAGGGCCTGGAGCGAGAGCGGGGTGACAAATTGTGCGCCCGATTTGGTGAGCACGGCCGTGACGCCGATGCCCGCCTTGGTGGCCAAGCGCACCAGTTCCAGTGTCTTATAGGCCGCGATGCCGCCCGCGACGATGAGCAGGATTTGCTTCACAGCTTCCAGCCGGCATGAATGGCGGCGATGCCGCCGGAGAGGTTGCGGTAGCATACCCGCTCAAATCCCGCAGCTTCGAACATTCGCTTCAATTCGTCCTGAGGGGGGAACATGCGGATACTCTCGGCAAGGTATCGGTAGCTTTCAGAATCCTTGGCAACGAGGCCGCCGATTTTGGGCAAAGCTTGGAAAGACCAAGCGTCGTACAGCTTTTCTAACCCAGCGATCTGCAGTTTGGAGAATTCCAGCACTAGGAAGCGCCCACCTGGGCGAAGCAGGCGAAGGGCCTCCTCGATCACTCTTTGCTTGTTTGTGCAGTTGCGCAGGCCGAAAGCCATGGAGATACGGTCGAACGTCCTGTCTGGCTGCGGCAGGTTTTCTGCGTCCGCCACAAGAAACTCGATATCGCCCAGATAGCCGTTGGCAGTGGCGCGGTCTCGCCCCACGTCCAGCATGGAGGAGTTGATATCCGACATCACCACGGGTCCGCCGCCGCGTTGCAGCCAGCCGAACGTGATGTCCCCGGTGCCCGCCGCTAAATCCAGCAGTTTGCGATGTGGGCGAGGGTCCAACATAGTGAGGAAATCGCGTTTCCAGAGCCTGTGGACACCGAACGACATTAGATCGTTCATGATGTCGTATTTGCCCGCCACGGAATCGAATACTTGCCGCACAAGGGAGCTTTTCTCCTCCCGGGGGACGGAACGGAAACCGAAATCGGCGGTATCGCTTTCATTGCTCTGGTTCATGGCGACCTTTATAGCTTGGTTTTGCCATGCCGGAACTCCCCGAGGTCGAAACCGTGATGCGCGGGCTGGACGGTCATTTGACCGGAAGGCGCATTGTTCGCGCCATTCTGCGCCGTGCTGATATTCGTTGGCCGGTGCCGCCAGAGCTGCCGCGCGTGCTGACCGGCGCCACCGTGAAGGGTTTTAGGCGGCGCGGTAAGTTCATGCTCATGCAGCTGGATAATGGCTGGTCGGTACTGATACACCTTGGCATGTCTGGTAGGATGCTGTTGGACAAGCCAGAGGCCACGCACGAGCATCTGACCATTGAGACCGAGGACGGCGGGCGCGTTGGCTTTGTGGATCCTCGCCGGTTCGGAACGCTGGACCTCGTGCGAACCGTGGATGAGGACAGTCACAAGCTGCTGGCCGGGATGGGACCAGAGCCGCTGGGTAATGAATTTTCTGGCGCCTATCTCGCTGCGGCGGTGGAGGGGCGTTCCGCTCCTATAAAGGCTGTGCTGTTGGACCAGCGGGTTGTGGCAGGGATTGGCAATATTTATGCAAACGAGGCGCTGTTCCGAGCCGGTATTCTGCCCACCCGCGCGGCGGGGAAAATCTCCCGTCCCAGGCTGGAGATGCTGGCTCAGGCGGTGCGCGCCACGCTGATTGAAGCGATCTCGGCGGGGGGATCATCCTTGCGTGATTATGTGCAGCCGAGCGGCGAGCTTGGCTATTTTCAGAACGCTTGGAAAGTGTACGGTCGCACGGGCGAGCCCTGCGAGCGTTGCCCTGGCCCTCCTGCGTGCATGGGCATCAGGCAGATCACGCAATCTGGCCGCAGCACATTTTACTGTCCCAAAACCCAGCGCTAGATAGGTCCCTCGCCGGCAGGCGCTGGGGCGCGGCTCTGCATTGACAGGAAAGGCTGGCTGCATTACGCCGCCTCGCTTATTGATAATTATTCTCAATTGCATGTCAGGAACCGTCTTGCCTCAGTCTGCTTCGCCCGCTCGCCGTGCCGCCCTGCCTTTTTTGTCCGTATTTGGACCTGGGCTCGTTGTCATGCTGGCCGATACCGAGGTGGGCAGCATCATTACTGCTTCTCAATCTGGCGTGGCTTGGGGTTACCGGCTGTTACTGCTGCAGTTCTTGCTCATCCCCATCCTGTACGTTGTGCAAGAGCTTACGGTCCGGCTCGGCATCTTCACCGGCAAAGGCCACGGAGAGCTGATTCGTGATACGTTTGGCGAGGGGTGGGCTTGGCTTTCCGCCGGGGGGCTGGCGGTGGCTACGGTCGGAGCGCTGCTGTCTGAATTTTCTGGCGTGGCCGGTGTCGGCGAGCTCTATGGCGTACCGCGTGACGCCACGCTGAGCCTATCTGTGCTGTTTCTGCTTGTTGTGGCTCTCACGGGCTCTTACCGTCGAGTGGAGCGGGTGGCGATTGCGTTGGGGCTGTTCGAATTCGTTTTTTTCGTCATAGCTTTCCTCTCGAAGCCGAACGGCCATCAAATCGCTGCTCAGATGCTGCAGCCTGCCTTGGGTAACCAGGACTACCTTTACCTCGTCGCCGCCAATATCGGCGCGGTGATCATGCCCTGGATGATTTTCTACCAACAATCTGCCATCGCCGACAAAAAATTGTCCCTCGCGGATTTCCGCTATGCTCGGTTGGATACCGCCATCGGCTCAGTTGTTACCCAGCTAGTGATGGCGGCGGTGCTGATCGCAACTGCGGCCACGATCGGTCTGAAAAACCCCAACGCCAGCCTCAATACCGTTGGGGATATAACGGCAGCGCTCACTCCGTATCTCGGTGTCACCATGGGCAAACTTGTTTTTGGCATCGGCGTATTGGGGGCGGGGCTGGTTGCTTCAATTGTTGCCTCGTTGGCACTTGCCTGGGGGCTTGGTGAGGTTACCGGCTATCGTCGGTCGCTGGAGGACCACCCCTTCCGGGCTAAATGGTTTTATGGCGTCTACGCGGCGTGCCTGGTGTGTGGTGCTGTGCTGGTGGCGGTGGTGCCGAATCTTGTCATTTTGAATATTGCCGTTGAGGTAATGAACGCGCTGTTGCTACCGCTGGTGCTCGGCTTTCTGGTGATGCTGGGACTAAAGGCTCTGCCTGCTGAAATGCGGCTGCGTGGCTGGTACGCCGGACTCGCCATTCTGCTTTCGGCAACTACGGCCGGGCTAGGCGTTTATGGCGGTCTCTCTGGCGCGGGGCTGTTTTAGAGCCGAAAGACGCGCCACCCAGACCAGCTTTGCGGAAGCTGATACATGAGGGCGATATTTGATGGAAAAATGGACTTGCAGGGCTTTTTTTTAAGCACGCAGCAGCATGTTGGCATCGCTATCCCCGGTCTATAAAGAGTTGGGGATTGGCACGATAATTGCCAGAATAAATTGCCAAGATAATTGGAAAGGCCGCTAGGGTTCCGGCTGGATATTCATCCAGTGTCTGGTCCGAGAGCGGCGGTCATGTGGGAGATATCCGCATGATGCACGGCGGGACAAAAGCCCGGGAGAGTAAGGATGCGCGGGATACGCATCAGCTCTCAGCCGTATCCTTCGTATCGTTGAAGCGTAGTTATTCAACGGAGGGATTCTGATGTCGAACTTTTCAAACATACTGCAGTGGAGACAAGCGAATGCTTGAACTCGACAAACTCACCCCCGCGCAATACCGCCAACGCTACGAAGCCTTGCAGGAGGCCGCTCACGCCCGTGCCATAGCCCCAAAGCCTGAAACAAAATTCGTAGACATCAAGCCAGAAGATGTTTTTTTAGAAGATGCCATTCCTCCCGGTTGGTATGTGAACTTACGTCTGCAGCGCGGTGCCGCCGTCCGCATCGCCAATTTATCCGGTACGCCGGGTGCTACCCTATTCATGTGGAACGCGGAAGATACCTCCGAACGTTTCAACGCCGGCGACACGACCAAGTTGCAATGGACCACCAACCTCACCACCGGCCGCGTGCTCTTTTCTGACATGGGGCGCGTGCTTGCCTCTATCGTCGCAGATACAGGTGCCGGGCATGATTCCATTGTCGGCCCTAATGGCCCCATGCAAACGCAAGGCCGCAATGGGCGGGACAATCTGCGCAGTGCTGCCGCCAAATTTGGTCTCTCCCGACGCGATGTCGCTCCCGCTATCTCTCTGTTTTCCCCCGTCGCGGTAGACAATCAAGGTATCATACGCTGGCGTCACAATCCGCCGCAGGGTGCCATGGTTGAGCTGCGCGCGGAGATGGATCTGCTGATTACCATCTCCAATACCCCGCACGCGCTGAGCCCGGTGCAGGAGGCAACCGGCCCCATCTCTTATATCGCTTGGCGCGCCCCGACAGTCAGCGCTCATGATCTCTGTCGCCAATTCACTGAGGAAGCTGCGCGTGGTTTCATCAATAACGACCGGTATTTCGCTAAATGATCATTATTTCTGACACTCACGTTCCTGCTGGCGCACCCTATTCCACTCTTCTGAAAAGGGGCCAGAGACTGCGTATTATTGACCTTGAAAGTCAGCAAGCGGTGGATGCGCTCTTCTACAATTCACATGATACGACAGAGCGCTACTCCGCCCAGGACACGTTGGCAGCTCAAGTTGAGCATGGTGGACGCTACGATCTTTCCACCGGTTCCACGTTGCTCTCCAACGAATGTCGTCCGATGATGAAACTTGTTGCCGACAGCTGTGGTTTTCACGACACCTGCGCTGGTGCCTGCTCCTGCGAGAGTAATACAGTTCGCTTCGGGAATGAGACACGTTTCATGCATTCCTGCCGGGAGAATTTTATCGTCGAGCTTGCCAAATACGGTATGAGCAAGCGAGATCTCGTTTCCAACGTGAATTTCTTCATGAATGTACCCATCAATACCAATGGAGAGCTCACGGTCGATGACGGCGTTTCTAAGCCCGGAGGCTATGTGGAATTGCAGGCGGAAATGGACGTGCTGGTGCTCGTTTCCAACTGCCCGCAGGTGAATAACCCCTGCAACGGTTTCACCCCCACAGCCATCCAGATTATTGTCAGCGAGTAGGCAGCCATGTTCAGTAAAGTTCTTATCGCCAATCGTGGCGAAATTTTGGGACGTGTCTGCCGCACTCTGCGAGATATGGGCATTAGATCTGTGGCGGTATATTCAGATGCCGACCGTTTTTCTCCCAACGTGCTGGCGGCGGATGAAGCGTTACGCATAGGCCCGCCATCAGCGGCCGAGAGCTATCTGAACATCGACGCCATCATCAGAGCTTGCCAGGAAACGGGCGCGCAGGCCGTGCATCCGGGCTATGGTTTCCTCTCCGAGCGCGTGGAGTTCGCCGAACGTCTTGCCGCTTCTGGCATCAAATTCATTGGTCCCCGGCCTGAACATTTGCGGGGTTTCGGGATGAAACATACCGCTCGAGACCTTGCGCAAAAAGCAGGCGTTCCCATGCTGCCCGGCACCTCCGTTCTCTCCACGCTTGAGGAAGCTTTGGCCCAGGCCAAACGCATCACCTACCCAGTGATGCTGAAAAGCAGCGCCGGAGGCGGTGGTATTGGTATGGTGCTATGCCACAACAATGTAGAGCTGGGGGACAAATATGATAGCATCGCTCGCCTCGCAGAGAATAATTTCGGCAATGCCGCCTTGTTCCTTGAAAAATACGTCGTCCGTGCCCGCCATGTCGAGGTGCAGATTTTCGGTGATGGCAAGGGTGGTGTAGTCGCCTTTGGCGCGCGCGACTGTTCTCTCCAACGCCGAAACCAGAAAGTGGTGGAGGAAACGCCCGCCCCCAATTTGTTCGATGCCACCTTGGCCGCGATGCAGAACGCTGCCGTCGCGCTTGCCTCATCCGTGCAATATGAATCCGCGGGCACAGTTGAGTTCATTTACGACGCCGAGGTACAAGAGTTCTACTTCCTGGAAATGAACACGCGCCTACAGGTCGAACATGGCGTGACGGAAGAAATTTATAGTGTTGACTTCGTCCGCTGGATGATCGAGCAAGCAGCTGGCACTCTTACCCTTCCCGCACAAGCGACCCTCAAGCCGCAGGGTGCGGCTATTGAAGTTCGCATCTACGCGGAAAATCCAGGCAACAATTTTGCACCCTCCAGCGGCATGATCACCGCCTTTAAGCCCGGCCCATCGTTACGCGTGGAGAAGTGGGTAGAGGCCGGTACGGACGTTTCACCTTTCTACGATCCGATGCTGGCGAAATTCATTGCTAGTGGTCCCAGCCGTGCGGAGGCGCTGGCCAATCTGCAGGCCGGTCTGAAGCAGAGCGAGATTTTCGGTATCGAGACCAATCTCGATTATCTGCAGGCCATCCTAGCCCTGCCAGATTTTATCGCGGGTGAAATGACCACAAGTAGCCTTACCAATTTTGCCTTCATGCCATACGCTGCGGAGGTGCTGGACCCTGGTGCGCAGTCCAGCCTGCAAAGTCTGCCGGGGCGTTTGGGTTACTGGGAAGTTGGCGTCCCCCCTAGCGGGCCGATGGACGATCTCCACCACAACCACGCTAACGCGTTGCTTGGTAACAGGCTGGATGCGGTGGCGCTGGAACTTACCCACACTGGGCCTACTCTGCGCTTTTTTGCCGACACGCTCATCGCCCTCTCTGGCGCGCATATGCCTGCTCTGTTGGATGAAACCCCCATCCCTTATCACCAGCCCGTGTCCGTGAAGGCGGGGCAAGTGCTGGAGCTTGGAGTGGTCGAAGGCCCAGGTCATCGCACCTACCTCGCCATCTCCGGCGGCTTCCGCGCTCCTGACTATCTAGGTTCTACCGCCACTTTCACCCTCGGAGGCTTCGGCGGCGCCACCGGCAACGCCTTGCGTGCGGGCGATACCCTGCGCTTCAATCCGTCGGTCCCAGTACCGGCGACACCGCCGCTCACACCGCCCGCCTTCTTCCACGACTGGGATATTGCCGTACTCTACGGCCCTCACGGCGCACCCGATTTTTTCACGGATAAAGATATTTCTACCATATTCGCGGCCACCTACGAAGTGCACCACAACTCCGCCCGCACGGGGGTGCGTCTCATCGGTCCCAAGCCCGAATGGGCGCGGAGGGATGGCGGGGAGGCGGGTCTGCACCCTTCCAACATACATGACAACGCCTACGCCATCGGTGCCATAGACTTCACGGGTGACATGCCGATCCTGCTAGGCCCGGATGGGCCCTCTCTCGGCGGCTTCGTCTGCCCTGCCGTGGTCACCAAAGCAGACCGCTGGAAACTTGGCCAACTCAAGCCAGGCGACAAACTCCGCTTCGTCCGTGCCGATACCGCCCCCGCCATCATCTCTACCCACAAAGATGTTGTGGTCCGTCGCGCTGGCGATGAAGACATTCTTATTGAATTCGGCGAAATGAAACTGGATTTTGAACTCCGCCTGCGTGCCCAGGCACTACGTGACGCGCTGGAAGCAGCAAAGCTGCCGGGCGTCGTCGACCTTACTCCCGGCATCAGATCATTGCAGGTTCATTTCGATTCTACCCAGACCACACCAATGAAAATGCTGGCGGCGATGGAAAAACTTCTTCCCACCATGCCAGTACCTGAAGACATGGTGGTGAGGGCTCGCACGGTTTACCTGCCGCTTTCCTGGAACGACAGCCAAATTCGCCTATCCATGCGCAAATATCAGGAGACCACTCGCCCCAATGCCCCTTGGTGCCCGGACAACATCGAATTCATCCGCCGCATCAACGGGCTGGACAGCATTGAGGACGTGAAACGCATCATCTTCGATGCCTCCTACGTTGTGCTCGGGCTGGGCGATGTTTATCTCGGCGCCCCCGTCGCCACGCCATACGATCCTCGCCATCGCCTCGTTACCACCAAATATAATCCTGCCCGACCCTGGACTCCTCAGAACGCTGTCGGCATCGGTGGCGCCTATATGTGCGTCTACGGCATGGAAGGACCCGGCGGCTACCAGCTTTTCGGCCGCACCGTACAGGTCTGGAACACGCACCGCCAGACACCGCCCTTTGAACCCGGCAAACCCTGGCTGCTGCGGCATTTTGACCGGATCCGGTTCATAGAAGTTTCCGAAGAAGAGCTTCTGGAAGCTAGGGACGCTTTCCCTCAGGGCAAATATCAGCTGCGTATCGAGGAAAGCCAGTTCTCGCTACGTGACTACCATGCCTTCTGCGCCGAAAACGCTGAGAGCATTGTTACTTTTCAAACCCGCCAACGTGCAGCCTTCGCTGCCGAGCGGGAGGATTGGGCCCTAAAAGGGCTGAATAGTTTCGAGGAGCCGGACATCGCCCCAGAACCTGAGGAAATGCCTTTGCCCGTCGGCAGCCGTGCCATCGCCGCCCCGGTGCCTGGCAGCATCTGGCAAATCCTAGCCGAACCCGGCGCCCTGGTGCAGCGCGGGGATGTGGTGATGATTTTGGAATCGATGAAGATGGAAGTGCGAGTGCGGGCTGTCTCCTCAGGCCGCATCTCCTCGCTCAGCGCCGTTCCAGGTCAAGCCATCCGCGCCGGGCAACGCCTTGGCGTGATTGCCTCGGAGGCGCACTGATGACCCTAGATCTTCTTGAATTCTCGGCCATCCGGTCTGGTTACGAAGCAGGAACGATAACGCCTACGGCGCTGGTGAAAACCTTTCTGGCGCGCATCGCCACCTATTCTGACAAAGCGGTCTTCATCTCTCTGGTAAAAGCGGAAAATCTGCTGGCCGAAGCAGCGAAACTTGAATTGGAAGGCTCGGCGGGTAAGCCGCTGTACGGCATCCCGTACGTGGTCAAGGATAATATAGACGTCACGGGTCTGCCCACCACCGCGGCCTGCCCAGCCTTTGCCTATATACCAGAGCAGGACGCCACCACTATCGCCCGCCTGCGCGCCGCGGGCGCCTTGCTTATAGGCAAGGCAAATCTGGACCAGTTTGCCACTGGGCTGAATGGTACGCGCTCCCCTTATGGCGCCCCGCGCTCGGTGTTCAATACCGCTTATGTATCCGGCGGCTCCTCTTCCGGCTCGGCAGTAGCCGTGGGTGCTGGCCTAGCTGCCTTCTCCCTGGGCACGGACACCGCCGGCTCGGGTCGTGTACCCGCCGCCTTCAACAACCTCATTGGGCTTAAACCCTCGATCGGCCGCCTCTCTGCCACCGGTGTTGTGCCCGCCTGCAAGAGCCTGGACTGCATTTCCATCTTCGCTAATTGCGTGGCGGATGCGATGGCGGTGCTAAGTGCCGCTGAAGGTTATGATGCGTCAGACGCCTATTCCCGTCCCCCCGCCAACCATCCTCTGCCTGCCGTTCCACGCCTGGGCGTGTTGGCTGGAAAAGACAAGGATTTTGCCGGAGACGTAGCAGCCTTCGCCCTCTACGAAGCCGCCCTGGGCAAGGCCAAAGCTTTGGGGTGGGAATTGGTGGAGATCGATTATGCACCCTTCCGTGATATTGCTGCGCTGCTCTATGGGGGCGCCTTCTTGGCTGAGCGCACCGCTGCCACTCGTGCTTTCATGCGGCGTCATGCGGATGATGTATTCCCCGTGGTCCGCGCCATTATTGAAGGCGGCCATAAATTCTCAGCCGCTGATGCATTTGACGATATCTACAAGGTCCAGGCCCTGCGTCAACTCACAATGGCGGAGTTTGTCAAATGCGACGCGCTGCTGCTGCCTACGGCTCCTACCATTTTCACCATTGAAGAAATGTTGGCCGAGCCTGTAAAGCACAATTCAACCCTCGGCCTCTACACCAATTTCGTGAATTTGTTGGATATGGCCGCCATCGCCCTGCCGGCCGGGTTCAAGCCAGATGGCTTGCCTTTTGGCGTTACCCTCATCGGCCCTGCCTTCTCGGAAGCCTCATTGGCGGTCTGCGCCGATAAATTGCACAATGCCCTGGGCGCTGGGGCGGGCCTCACCCGGGCTGAGCCTTACGGGCGTTACGAAGGGCCGTCGAATGAGGTCAGCCTCGTAGTCGCTGGTGCCCATCTCTCTGGCATGGTGCTAAACCATGAACTCACCAGTCTAGGTGCCCGGCTCATCCGCCCGGCTTTCACAGCACCAGACTACCGGCTCTTCGCCCTGGCCACGAACCCGCCCAAGCCTGGGCTAGCGCAAACGCCCGGTTTTTCTGGTGCCGGCATCGCGGTCGAATTGTGGAGCCTCAGTCCGTCCGCCTTTGGCCATTTTGTGGCCACTCTGCCCGCCCCAATGGTCATCGGCCGCGTGACGCTGGAGGACGGTTCCGTGCATCCCGGCTTCCTGTGTGAGGCTTATGCGTTAGAAGGGGCGGCGGACATTACCGCTCATGGCGGCTGGCGCGCCTACTGGGGGGCGTCTCAGGTTAAGTAGAAGCTATTCCACTTCGTCACTTACATTCGTTAGCAAGGGAACGGTGGGGTAAGGTTCATCCTCCCCATTAGTTGCGGTGCCATGGATCAGCGTTTCCAGCCGGGCCTTGGTTGCGATGAAAGCCGGGCTCGCGAGTTGTGCGGCGTCGCGCGGTCGGGGTAAGGGGACCTCGATCATTTCCCGCAAGCGGCCGGGGTGTGCGTCCAGAACCAGGATACGGTCTGCCAGAAACACGGCTTCATCCAGATCATGGGTGATGAAGATGATGGTGATATCCACCTTTCGCCAAATTTCTAGCAAATAAGCCTGCATGCGCTGGCGAGTTTGCGCGTCAAGGGCCGAGAACGGCTCGTCCATCAGCAGCACGCGTGGGCGGTTCACCAACGCTCGGATGATTGCCACACGCTGTTTCATGCCCCCCGAGAGCTGATGCGGGTACGCATCGGCAAACTTCTCTAACCCCACCAGTGCCAGCCATTCATCTGCTTGGCGCTGCGCTTCCGCTTTGCTGATATTGGCCATGCGCAAGCCAAACATCACATTGCGCCGCACACTGAGCCAAGGAAACAGCGTATAGCCCTGAAAAACCATGCCGCGCTCGCGTCCTGGGCCTTGCACGGGCCTTCCATCCAGTCGCACCACGCCGCCGCTGGCGGGCTCTAGCCCTGCAAGAATACGCGCCAGGGTAGATTTGCCACAGCCAGACGGACCGATCACGCAAAGAAATTCACGCTGATGGGTACTAAAAGACAGCGATTCAAGAGCGATAATTTCGTCCTTGCTCGAGGCAAAGCTCTTGCTAAGATCTTCAACGCTGAGAATGATATTTCGAGCCTTGAGCCGGGCCAGACGCGCCTGCACATCGATAGGCTGTTCGAGATAGGAGATCATACTGGAGCTCATGCGGCGGCCTTATCCCAGGGGAAGAGTTTGCGTCCGAGGGCGGCTAGAACCAAATCTGTACCCAGTCCCAGAATGCCGATCATCGCGATGGCTGCGTAGACATTGGCGTAATGCTGATAGCGCGATTGCTGAGTGATGAATAACGAAATTCCGCTGGTGGCACCGATTAACTCGGCCACAATTAGATATGTCCAGGCCCAGCCGAGTAGAATTCTTTGGTCCCGGTAGAGGTCCGGCAGCACGCTGGGAATGATGACGCTGGTAAGAAGTCGTAGGTTGCGCGTACCCAGCGTGAGGGCTGCTTCCACCAGCGCGAAGTCCGCCTTACGGGTCGTATTGGCGATGATCAGGATTTGCTGAAACAGCGTACCGATGACAATGATGGCAATCTTTGGTCCAGCATAGATGCCAAGCACTGCCACTGCCAGAGTGCCGAAGGCCGGGGCGGGGAGATAGCGGAAGAACTCTATGAATGGCTCAACAAGTTTAGCCACTCCGCTATGCGATCCGCAAAGTATTCCAAGCGGTACGCCGATAAGCGAGGAGATCACGAAGCCCCAAAAAATTGTCTGGATGCTTTGCCAAAGGCTCTGATGTAGCCATAATCCATTCTGATCCCGTGGTGGGGTGGTAAACGAAGTGTAGAATGCCTTCAGCACTTCGCCTGGTGCCGGCAGATAAACTGGGTTGCATGGTATGCCCTGAGGGGGCGCTGCGTGGTTGGCCTTAGCGTTGGCGATTTCCAAGGCAAATGTCGCCTTTTTCACGCGCATGCCGGGCATAAGGTAATCGACATCACCGGGGTTTGAGATCAGCATATCCGGATGCCAAATGAACGGAACGTAGCTTACGGCGGACCAAACCGCGAGCGGTAGCAGGAAGGAGAAAACGGCAAGGAGTATTCGCAGCCGCCGCGATAACGGCGCGCGGACCCGGAACCATTGTCCTGGCACCGCGTCACCAGTTTCGGAGAGGACCGGTTTGGTGCCCGCGATCTCCAACGCATTCAGCACTAATGGTTCTCCTTATAGGCGTCTATCAAAGAGCTGTTGATGTAATCCTTGATATTCTGGGGTGTTTTATAAACACCGTTGCGAACGTTGAAGGCATCGGCGTTGGCATCGGAGCCGTAGATGGAGTTCAGTCCAGGGCCAGGCACGAAGGCGGCCTTGGCTTCCTCGACGCTAAGCAGATGTGTGCCCTTCACATAACGCTGATAGATTTGCGGCGATACGCCGTCGCGCGCGGCCATAATCTTCAACGCTTCCGCATGAGTTTTCGGATTGTTGATGTAGGCTTCGATGCGGTACCATACCTTAATCACCTTCGCCCAATCTTGCGGACGTTCGGCTAGGCTCTGCGGCGTGACAATCAGTCCGTCATAGATCAACCCGGGTGCCTGGGCCGACGTGTAAATGGCGTGCGCGCCAGGTAAGGCGAGGCGTGCCTGGTCGGCAATTGGCTGCCAGACGCCGATAGCGGCGACAGCGCCGGAAGCCAGTACCTGCGGCGTGTTGTTTGTAACAGTGTTGACGAGTTGAACCGAATTCAATGTCATGCCGTTGGCTTTTAGCGCATGGTCGAGCAGCATCTGCTCGAGCAATCCGACTTCAATGCCGACCTTCTGCCCGGCGAGTTGCTTGATGTTGGTAATGCCGGGCTTTGCTAAAATCTGGTCGTTACCGCTTGAATAATCGGTAAGCATGATCAGCTCATTCTTTGTCCCGTTCGCACCTTCGGCCAAGGCATCGCTGGTGGCAACGAAATCGCCGTCAAGTTTGCCTGCAGAAAAGGCATCTAGTGACGCAGAATAGTCAAACCACTGCATGTCAACGTCAACGCCGGCCTGTTTGAACCAGCCTTTGTCGATGGCGATCTGCCAGCCGGTCCAGCCGGGCCAGTCGCTGAAGCCAATGCGCAACGGTGTTTCAGCCTTAGCCGACACGCCGATTAGAAGCGAAAGTGCTGCGGCGGATAGCAGGGATGTCAGTTTGAAAGCCCGTTTCATGAAAATCCTCTTATGAACAGAAGGCAAAGTCGTTGTAGAAGGAGCGGTTTACAAAAAATAACAACGCAAAAAGGATGCCAAACCAGTTCAGAATTCCCGCAAATTTTCGCGAAGCAGTTGGTGTGTATATGCGGTGCGCACGCAACCCAGGCGCTGCAACTCAGGAACTAACCCGTCTGCTACTTCCACAAGATAGTGCCGACCAACCCTTAGAACCGGTGTAGTGATTAGAAAGCCATCTCCTCCGACTTGCTCCATCACCTCCGCCATGCGCTCCGCCACGGATTTTGGCGTGCCGATCAGCTCGACAGACGAGACCATTCCCCCCGCGCCATCAACCACTAACTGCCGCAGGGTTTTGCCGGATCCCCATTGTTGAAACTTGTCCAGAGAGCCTTGCTCACCATTGGTAACGAGCTTTTCTGGCAACGGTTGTTCTAGATCAAACTTAGAAAAATCGATGTCGGTGATGGCGGAGATGGAAGCCAGCATGTCGTCGATGAATTGTGGGGTATTGAGTCGACGGTGCAATTTCTCATGCGCATTGTCATTGGTTTCGCCAAGTACTGGGGTAACGCAGAACATGACCTTAATGCTGTCAGGGTCGCGTCCAACGGCAGCGGCACGCGCTCGTATATCGTCCCGGAAGACTTTCATCGATTCCACGCCGCTGGCCACGGAAACAATAGAATCAGCATGTTTGGCGGCGAAGTCTCGCCCGCGTGGTGAGGCGCCAGCTTGGAGGTACACAGGGCGACCTTGCGGGGATCGAACCGTGTTCAGCGGGCCGCGCACTTTGAAGTATTTGCCTTGATGATTGATGGGGCGAACTTTGGTATGGTCGGCGTAAATACCTCTTTCGTGGTCGCGAACCACAGCGTCCGGCTCCCAACTGTCGAACAGCTTGCCCATCACCTCCATATATTCCTCGGCCATCTCGTAGCGCAGTTCACGCGGCGGCAGCTTATCCAACCCGAAATTCTGCGCAGCAAGATCTTCAGCGCTTGTAACTACATTCCAGCCGAAGCGTCCCTTGATTAGGCTATCGATGGTCGAGGACAGTCGTGCCATTAGAAACGGTGGGTAGGCGAGGGTGGACATTGTAGCAACGACACCGAGATGTTTTGTCGCCATGCCCATGGCGACGGCCAGTGGTGCTGGGTCGTGCTTAGGTGCCATGACGCCGCTGCGTAGGCCAAGCTCGCGCGAGCCGCCGTAGGTTTCCGAGACCATTAACTTGTCCTCGATCATGATGTAATCAAAGCATGCTCGCTCTAAGGTTTGTGCCATTTCGATATAGAACTGACCATCCCAGGGTGTACCGCCCTGGCCAAACGGTTCGCGCCATTCATCCGGGGTAAAATTCATGAACCAACCCAGATGAAATTTCTTACTTGCCATTGTTTACCTCAACTACACGGTCTTGTTGGAGATATGATCGCTTCGAAATTCGTGCCGGTTAGCGGAGTCAAATTGCCGTGAGAAAGGACACGCCAACGGCGCCCAGGAAATCGTGCGCCCTGTCGCCCTCGGGGTGGACCTCACCATAATCCGGGGCTAATATTCGCTTTACGCGGTTGCAGTGATAGCTTCTTAGCAATTCTCGCGCTGTCAGCACTTGCGTCTGATCTCTGCCATAAAGCTTTTCATGCAGCGCGGGCAGTTCGTGCCAGGGTGCGGCTGGGCGGGCGTGGTGCGCGTTGTGATAGGCAAAATTCAATGTTAGCAGATTGAGATATGGGTTGGAGAGAGACAGAATGTTGCTATATGTGTTGGCGTGTTCATAGGCCCGGTCGCGCAACTTATTGTCTGATGCAGGGGACGATGAGGAAGCAATACAGACGTCAAATGTATGCTGGTACGCGTCCATGAAGCGCAGCACCTGCAGCATCATCAAATAGGCGACGGCGTAGCAGGCCAAGGCACGTGGTGCGACAAGGCCGAGCAGCACAAAAAAGCTGATGCGTGAGGCTAGCAGATTGTTTGCCCGCCTGCGCATGGCGGCGCTGCCCTTATACTGTGCCTGCACTACCAGCCCGTGCATGAGCAATTCTATCGCAGGAATATAGGCCCATTCCAAGGCCAGTACAGCCTTGCATGCCCAAGTTGGAGCCCGACGTAGAATCTTTCGATAATCAAATTCTGCAACATCCATTCGCTCCGCATGGTGACGCAAATGCTTTTCTTTCAAGCCGTGATACGAGGCAAAGCACGCGCCAGTGATCCAGGCCATAACTTCGCCTCCCCGATCGTTGTTTGCCGCCGCGCGGAACACCGTGCCATGTGCGAATTCGTGAATGAAATAGGCGCAGACCACGAGGCTGTGTGCCAGCAGCACAGTGCCCGCTACGTTTAAAAGCAGATTGCTGGGGGTGATCAGACGCAAACCGCCCACATAGCCGAACATGGCATAGGCCAAGCCCGCGACGTTGTATCCGGCGCTGCCGGGGTAGCGGAACAGCGAAGCGGCTTTCATCTATCACCGGCCACGCGCGCCTGAATGGCGCGTAAAGCCTGCTTCACGGCATGCATCATCGTTGCGTCCTTAAAAAAGTGTTGAATACCACCGACAAAAAATGATTACTTGTTAAGCAAAGGATGAAAAAGAATGCATAAATTAACTCTTTCGGTATTATCTTTCGAAAAAATGGTTTAAATATTAGCGATGCTTACCGATAGCGGCAGTTTTTTTTCGGGTACATGGCTTGATGTGCCTCACAAGTTTCTTTATTAGGCAAGTATGTCCCGCAGGCCGGCACCCTTTAGAGGCAATTTGGGCGATGTTGATCTCCGGCTGCTGCGGCTTTTCGCTACGGTGGCAGAGGCGGGCGGCTTCACCGCGGCGGAGGCGGAACTTCAAGTGGGGCTTTCCACCATCAGTAAGCAGCTGAAAGCGCTGGAGACGAGGCTTGGCGTAACACTTTGTCGACGTGGGCGCGGCGGGTTCGCGCTCACAGATCAGGGTCGTTCCGTGTTGGCGGCGGTGCGGCAATTGTTGAGCGCATTGGAAGGTTTTCGCGAGAGGATAAACAATATCCACACGGAGATAACAGGCGACTTCAATCTTGGTCTTATCGATACGTTGGTGACGGATTCGAATTTTCGCCTGCCACGAGTGCTGGCTGCGGCCAAGCGTCGGGCTCCGCGCGCGCAGGTAAACATCTGCGTCGACCCGCCGAATCTCCTGGAAAAGGCCGTGCTGGAGGAGCGGCTGCATGCCGCCATCGTCCCCGTACACCAGCGTTTGCCAGGGTTAAATTATCGCTTTCTTTATGCCGAGCAGAACAATCTTTATTGCGCAGAGACGCACCCGCTTTACAGTTATTGTCCGGATGAGGTCCCAGTGGAAATGCTGATGGGCTGCGAGGTGGTGGGCCGTAGTTATGCCGAGCAGGACGAAGCTAGGCAGCTTGCCGGCGGCTTCGTTCGCACAGCCACGGCAAATGACGTTGAGGGTGTAGCCCTACTGGTGCTCACCGGCCGCTATATCGGCTATCTGCCGGACCATTACGTACGGGCCACGCACTTTGCTTTGCCGCTGCGCCCAGTACAGCCCCGCCGTTTTGGCTATGCGGTAGAGTTTGAGCTCGCCACACGCGCGCGCGCGCCTCTCTCCCCGTCAGCTTTGAATGTCCTTACCGAGCTGGCGCACGAATATGGGCTAGCGATGGGCGTATGAAAGTCCCTTGCTTGCACGTTCTGGCAACCTTGCTTCCCAAAAAGACTATTTTGACGCCACGGACTAATGAATAATCTGCCTCGGTGTGGCAGCCTGGCCCCGGATAACACGTGATCGATTGACTGCGCAAATCCATTTCGATCCAGGATCAGTCGGCATTTGTGAATTTCATTGCACTTTGATGGAGGCAATGTGGTATTCGACGAGATTTCCGCCCTTTGCGTACGTGTCGCCGAGACGGCCTCGGTTCCTTTGGCCAGGGCACGGTCATTGCCCGCAGGGGCCTATCTTTCTGCGGGGTTTTATGAGTTGGAAGAGCAGAAGCTCTTCCGCGCCGGTTGGCTATGCGTTGCGCGTGTTTCGGAGGTTTCGCAAACCGGCGACTGCCTGGCCTTGGATATGCTGGGGGAGCCGTTGGTGGTTACGCGTGATGCGGCGGGCAACGTGCATGTGCTCTCTCGTGTCTGTCCGCACCGGAATCTGGACATGATTGCACTGGAGAATGGATTTCCCCGTCGCCTCCACGCCGCTCATCTTGTTTGCGCTTATCATTCTTGGTCCTTCGAAATGGACGGCAAGCTGCGCAGTTGCCCGCATATGCAGCAGGCGGAGGGCTTCGCCAAGCAGGATTGGCCATTGGGCGAAGTGCGCAGCGAAATCTGGAACGGCTTCGTATTTGTGAATTTCGACGGTACGGCTCCACCGCTTGTCGAGGTTTACGGCGACCTTGATGAGCTGCTTGCCCCCTGGCGGTTCGAGGAGATGCAGATCGTCATTAGCATGGATTGGGACTGTGCCTTCAACTGGAAAGTAATGGTGGAGAATTGGATGGAATCCTACCACCATATCGGTGCCCACCGTACGACGTTGAACCCGATCATGCCAGGGCAGAATACGTGGACGGAGCCTGAGCACCCATTCTACGTGCATGCTCATCTGCCCTTCACAGCCAAGTTCTGCGCGGAGATCGACGCGGCGAAGGTACGCGGCGACCAGCCCGCCGGATTCATGTTGATTGACGGCATTACCAGCACACAGACCAAAGAATGGGGGCTATTTGTTGGGCATCCTTTCTTTATGTTCCTTACGATGCCGGATAGGTTGCTTTGGTATCGCCTGTTTCCTTTGGGCGCGGAGCATTGCCGATTGCAGACCATGACGTTGGTCACCCGTGAAGCCATGGTCTCACCAAACTTTGCCGCCACGCTAGAGGCCGAGAAGGAACTACTGAGGAACTTCCACGTTGAGGACATGGAAGTAAACCGCGCCGTGCAGGCTGGTCTCAAATCCAGCTTTGCCAGGCAGGGGCCACTTAGTCATCTGGAAGAGCCCGTTTGGCTCATCCAGCGCCATCTTGCCGCACGGCTGAACGGCGGTTGGCCGCAGCGCGTTGTACGCGGCCCCTATTATGGTCCGCATACAGCTTCATGA
>JAKAEC010000038.1 GCA_021818425.1 Pseudomonadota bacterium | reverse complement strand
ACACGGTCTCCGCCTCGCATGATCTCGCGCCATATTTCAATCTGCTGAAGCGCGATGCGACTATGGTACAGGTAGGCGCGCCGGAGCATCCGCTGCCCATCTCGGTGTTTCCATTGTTGATGCGTCGTCGCAATTTCGCTGGCTCCATCATCGGCGGCATTAAGGAAACCCAGGAGATGCTGGATTTCTGCGGCAAGCATAATATTGCGGCCGAGATTGAGATGATACCAATCCAGAGTATTAACTCTGCTTATGAGCGCATGTTAAAAAGCGACGTAAAGTACCGTTTTTGTATCGACATGGCCTCACTGCGCCACCCCTGAAGCGCGCCTTGTAGCAAGCGCGCCCGAAAGGCGCGCTTTTTTATGTGGCCCTAAACGGGGCAAGCAGCTTGACTTCACACGGTGAAAGATGGTTTTTGCGGCCTCGCTGGAGGGAAGTTGTCTTCTTCACCGCCTTGGTAAGAGCCTGTAGCTCAGTGGTAGAGCAACCGACTTTTAATCGGTTGGTCGTGGGTTCGACCCCCACCGGGCTCACCAAGTCCACGCTTCTAGAAATGTGACTCGTCCTCGCCTTAGAGCGCAGAGGCTTCGTCTTGCGAGCAACGCATGTCCGGGGCGAGGAATGGTCAGCAAGGAATTCGGGGCGTGATGTCTGACAGATCCTTACTCCTGTAAACCTATTCTGATTCCGGGGCTGGGGCCTTTCTGCCCCGTGCAGTTTCCGCAGCAGGGGCACATTCCGATCGCGTTGGCCTCATTGAGTTCAAGGAAGATGCCTCGGTGCCCAATGGCTTTACAGCTCAACCTCCCCCTGAAGTCCTAACCATCATGATCCAACACACACTTCGCCATGCTTGTCTGGGCAAATTTCCCTAAAAACCGTCTCTCACCACAATCAGCGCGCATGGGCGCGCGATCTCGACCACTTAACTAGGCTTGCGTCCTTTGCGCGGTAACTGTGAACGCAAATCATGTGCAATCACACCCGCAGCGCAGACGGGAGTTTCAAAAAATACCGGTTGAACTTCGGGGGTACGCCTTATGTCCCCGGCCTCATTACATCGCGAACTGGATAAAAGCGGCTCAAACACTACGTTTGAGGTATTTTAGGGGGGGGTCCGAGAGGTCTTTCCACAAGGTCACAATTTGATCGCTCCGGCAGATGCATTCCACATATTTGCCGTGATGCTCGCAAAACACCCAGCCATCTTCGATAAAGAAGGTCTCCTGCTGACGATGGCCCAAGCGGGCAAGCCTGGGCTCTAAGGCAGCATTTGGGGACTGACCAATGAGAGATTTGGACCGGTGCATTTTTCACCCCTGCTCTCAGACTGAGGGATCATACCTGCAAGCTTCCGCATTTTTCAAACTGAAAACACGGTTGTAGCATTTTTTATTGAATTACGATTGCCGGCATCCACAGAAAGGGCGGGAAAGGGACATTTGGCCACAGAAAGGCTGGCGAAAGCTGGCATCTTCCTTCAAAAAGGCTGCGACGCATTGTTTTGGCAAGAGTTGAGGAGATCAATTATGGCCCGATGGCTGGTACAAAGCGGCAGTGTTTATAGGGGGCACTCATGACGATCCCGCGCATCGATTTCGGCGGAGGGCGCATGGTTCCGGTGATTGGGCAGGGAACTTGGTATATGGGCGAAAGCCGAGCCACGGCGGCGGCCGAAGTTGCGGCGCTGCGTGCCGGCATCGAGCTTGGAATGACGCTGATTGACACCGCGGAGATGTATGCAGACGGCGGGGCCGAGGAAATCGTTGGCCAAGCTATCGCTGGGCGGCGTGACGAGGTGTTTGTTGTTAGCAAAGTATATCCACATAATGCGTCGGCCCGCGGCATCCCGCAGGCTTGCGCCAGGAGTCTGAAGCGGCTGGCAACGGACAGAATTGACCTTTATCTGCTGCATTGGCCAGGCTCTTACCCCTTGGCTGAGACGGTGGAGGCGTTTGAGCGGTTACGCGAGGCAGGACATATAGGGGCGTGGGGAGTTTCGAATTTCGACACCGACGACATGGAAGAGCTCTCGGAGGTTGCTTCGGAGCGCTGCACCACAAACCAAGTTCTCTACAATCCAGAGGAAAGGGGGATCGAGTTCGACCTTCTGCCTTGGTGCAGGGCGCGGGATATTCCGATTATGGCATATTCGCCACTCGGTCAGGCGGGGAGGCTACTGCGATCTCCGGCGCTTACTGAAATCGGCCGACGGCACGGCGTTACAGCCGCGCAGGTGTCGTTGGCCTGGAGCCTTCGTAACGGCGGTGTGATCGCAATACCGAAGGCCGCTTCCGTGGCGCATGTGCGCCAGAATGCCGCCGCGGCGCAAGTCCGATTGACGTCAGAGGATCTTGCAGCGATCGACATGGAATTTTTGCCGCCGCGGCGTAAGCAGCGCCTCGCCATGCTATGAGGGCCGTTTAGCCGCGGGGAAGGGGGCTGAGTTAGTATGTTTTCTGCAGCCCGCTCGCAATTTATCAAAGTTGGAGAAGGCGTTAGGCGTTGTCGCGGAAATAAGCCTCGACGGTCCCCTTCAGTTTAACCGTTAGGGGCTTGCCTTTACGGTCTACAGCCTTGCCAGCAGCCACGCGTATCCATCCTTCGGAGATGCTATATTCTTCGACATTGTTTTTTTCGGCCCCGTTGAACCGGATGCCGACGCCGCGCTCCAGGAGGGACTGATCAAAAAACTGACTGCCAGGATCGGAGGATAACCGGTCTGGGGGAGAGGCGGTCATAGCATGCTCCTGATCTTGCGGGAAAGCTTTGTGGTGAAGGTGACGGGAGGAGAGGCTGCTAGGGCAATGATGGGGGTTGTGGCCAGGGTTTTACCCTTGGCGCTGTATGTAACCGAACCGAGCATTTCGCCCTTGGTGACGCCGGGGGTGAGGGAGGCGGTAACGGTAAGGGTATGAGTGATTGATTTCTGCGCATCAATCGGCATGGTGACCGTGATGTTCTTGTCGATGCCAACCGGAACCTCGCCGCTGTTAAGTGCGGGGCTTTTCACGACTCCCACTTGCTGGCCGGCAGTGGCGATCTGCGCCTCGGTAAAGAAGTGCTGTCCATAATCGAGCAGCGACTCAATTGCTGCGGTGCTTGCCGCCCAGGTGGGGCCGCCGGTGACCACAGCGATCAGACGCATGTTGCCGCGTTTGGCCGTTGCGTCGATACAATGCCCGCTTTCCTTGGTGAGGCCCGTTTTCAGCCCGTCTACTGTAGGGTCAACGAATAGAACCGGGTTCCAGCTGCGCTGGGTGATGTTCGCATACTCATAGCTTTTCTGCTTGGAGATTTGCAGAATCTGGGGTTCATCCTCAAGAATCGCCCGCGATAGTAACGCTACATCGAGCGCGGATGTGTGCAGCGCAGGATCCGGCAAGCCCGTGACGTTGGTATAATGCGTGTCCTTAAGGCCAAGCTTGGCAGCGGTGTTGTTCATCATCTGCACGAAGGCCCCGGTGCTACCCGCGACCTGTTGAGCTAGCGCGACTGCGGCGTCATTGCCTGAGTCGATGATCAGACCGTGTAGCAACTGGTTTACGGTAACCACGGAATTGGGGGCGATAAACATCGTCGAGCCCTGCTGGTGCCAGGCTTTCACGGAAACAGGGACCGTTTGATTCAAGCTCAAGGTGCCATCGTGAAGAGCCTGATAAACGAGATGAGCCGTCATCAGCTTGGTTAGGCTGGCTGGGGGAAGCTCCAAGTGGGGCGCGGCTTCGGCGATGATGGCGCCGGTTTTGGCATCCATAAGCACATAGGCGGTGACATCAGGCAAAACAGGCGGTGAAGGGGTGCTTTTGTCACCGATGGGGCTCGTTGGAACCGGTGCCGGACCGGTTGGCGCTGGCGTGGCGCCAATTTTGCCCGTGTCTGCCGATTCGGTGCCCGCAGTGGTATTCGCCAGTGCGGGAATGGCGAAGGCCAGTGATACAGCAAGCGCCACGCTCGACAGGGCAGGTCGTTTTATCATAGGCGTTCATACTCCAGGCAGGACAAGGCAATGCGCCTCTCTGCACCCGATTGCCGTATTTTTTCAAGACATGGCGGGTGAACGCCTTGTAACGCAAAATAACAATTGCGGTCGAATTGGATTATTTGTGGCGCTTGGGGGACGATTTCTTGACATCTGTCCCGTCGCGGGTTTGATGCGCCAATCTTCTGATTTAGGTTGGGTGAGAATGGCGCGGCGCGAACAAGGTCAAAGCGGGTTTGCTGAATTTGTAAAAACCATTGTTTATGCCGGATTGATCGCTGTCGGCATCCACACCTTTCTGTTCGAGCCTTTTTATATTCCCTCAGGCTCCATGGTGCCAACGTTGCTCGTAGGCGATTACTTGGTGGTCAATAAATTCGCCTATGGCTACTCTCACTATTCGCTACCGTTTGCGCCGGATTGGTTCAAGGGTAGAATTTTTGGAAGCGTTCCCAAGCGCGGCACGGTGATCGTTTTCAGGCCGCCTGGCGAGCCGAACGAGGATTTCATTAAGCGCGTTATTGGCTTGCCCGGTGATACGGTACAGGTCACTAAAGGGCAACTTTATATTAATGGAAAACTCGTGCCCCGTGTCTATGCGGGTGATTATGTGGACACCAGTTCTGGCGCGCCTGTTGTGGAGCGTGATTATACCGAGACGCTGCCCGGCGGGGTCAAGCACTCCATCTTGAAACTCACCAACGGACCGGAAAATGAAGGTGGGCTCGACCCGAACAATACCCCTGTATATAAGGTTCCGCCTGGACATCTGTTCGTTATGGGTGATAATCGCGATAATTCGGAAGACTCCCGCTTTCTGGATGGTCCGGTCGGCTACGTTCCCATTGAAAACGTTGTTGGGCCGGCTGAGTTGATATTTTTTTCAATTGATCTGAGGCATCCGTTTTGGGAGATTTGGGAGTGGCCATTCGAGATCCGCTGGGGGCGGATGTTCCACATCATCCGGTGAACCGGCTGGCTGAGGCATCCAAATTCTTGGGTCACGATTTTGCTCGGCCCGGATTGCTGGCTGAGGCGTTAACACATCGCTCCGCCGCTGGCGCCAGGGGGATCGGCTCGAACGAAAGACTAGAATTCATCGGCGATAGGGTGCTTGGACTGATTGTTGCCGAATGGCTGATTGAGCGTTTTCCTCAAGAGCCGGAGGGTAAACTAGGGCCGCGGTTGGCGGCATTGGTATCCAAGCCGGCCCTCGCGGCGATTGCCGAGGCGAATCAGGTAAGCGAGATGTTGAATGTAGCGCCCGGCGAGGTCAAACGAGGAGTGCATTCGCAGGCCAATGTGCTGGCCGACGCGTTGGAAGCAATGATCGGCGCGCTGTTTCTGGACGCGGGGCTGGAGCGCGCCCGGCTATTTGTTCACCGCGTGCTGGCGTCGGCCGTGGATGCACAGGCCACACCGCCAAAAGACCCTAAGACCGCGTTGCAGGAATGGGCGCTGAAGCGCGCCTTGCCACTGCCGAACTATCAGGTGATTAGCCAGTCGGGGCCTTCGCACGCGCCAAATTTTGTTGTTAGCGTAACGATTGGGGAGGTTAGTGCAAGTGCGAGCGCAGGCGCAAAGCGAGCTGCCGAGCAGGAAGCTGCCCAAAATCTGCTGGGAATTCTACCGAAATGAAGAAATGCGGGTTTGTTGCGTTGGTCGGAGCGCCAAACGCTGGAAAGTCGACATTGTTGAATCGACTTACAGGCGCCAAGGTCTCGATAGTTAGCCCGAAGGCGCAAACGACACGGGCACGAGTATTGGGTATTCTAGTGCGGGGTGAGGCGCAAATCATATTCGTCGACACGCCTGGGATATTTACGCCCAAGCGCCGTTTGGATCAGGCCATGGTGGAGACAGCCTGGAATGAAGCCGCGGAGGCCAATTTACTCTTTCTTCTACTTGATGCGAAAACGGGTTTGAACTCCGCTTTTCAGCAGATTGTTGCGCAGCTTTCGGCAAGCGGCGCTAAGTTGGCACTCGTGCTTAACAAGATCGACCTGGTAGACCGACAGAAACTGCTACCCTTGGCGCACGAAGCGGCAAGCTTGGCAAGGTTCGAGCGGGTATTTATGATATCTGCGGAAACCGGCGATGGAATTGAGGCGCTGCTTGATTATGTGGTGGATACGTTGCCTGAAAGCCCGTTCCTTTATCCTGAGGATGATTTAACGGATTTACCGGACAGGCAATTGGCGGCAGAAATTGTTCGTGAACAAATTTTTTTACAGACGCGAGATGAAGTTCCCTACGGCGCTACGGTCGAGACGGAAAGTTTTAAGGAACAAAAAGACGGAACCATCAGGATCGATGCAGTCATCTTTGTGGCGCGTGCGGGGCATAAGGCAATTCTAATCGGCTTAAGGGGCGCGCGCATAAAAGAGATTGGCAGCCGGGCAAGGCGTGAACTGGAGCGCCTTTTAGATACAAGGGTTGACCTGTTTCTTCGCGTTGTTGAGCGGCCTGGCTGGGATGAAGAGGCCGCCAGAATTCGGGCCGCTGGGTTGAACTTGCCCCGTAACTGAGAGCCGGATGAGCGGCTGCGGGGGGCGTCAGCGCGCACGGCTTGTCAGAGCTTGTGCAAGCCGCCTGGATTGTACGGCGACTTAGTTCCATGTTAATCTGTGGTATCGTGGGGGCTGTTATGCGGGTTGCCGTCGTTCAAATGTCGCCGGGAGCCGAGAAGGAGCAGAACATTGCTCAAGCTCGCTCATTGATAGAACGTATTTCGGCAAACCGCGAGGCGGATCTTCTTGTGTTGCCCGAGATTTGGACGTGCCTGGGCGGCAGTCGGGCGCAGAAATTTGCGGCCGCCGAAGCCTTGCCAACACCTGGTGAGGCAGGCGGACGCGCTTACGAATTTCTTCGGCAGACCGCTATGGCGCACGGCTTGTATGTTCACGGCGGCTCCATTGGAGAGCTGGATGGCGACCGTATTTTTAACACCTCGATCGTGTTCAGTCCCGAGGGCGTGGAGTTGGGCAGGTACCGGAAAATTCATTTGTTTGATATCCGCACACCAGACGGGCAGGGATATCACGAAAGCGCGACCTACGGTGCCGGTGACCAGATAGTCGTGGTTGAGATCAGAGGCGTGCGAGCAGGTTTAGCGATCTGCTATGATCTGCGGTTTGCCGAGCTATTCTTGGAATTGCGCCGAAAGGGAGCAGAGCTGATCCTGCTTCCTGCGGCGTTCACCCTTCAGACCGGCAAAGATCATTGGGAGGTTTTGTTGCGTGCTCGTGCTATTGAAACCCAGTGCTGGGTTGCCGCTGCCGCGTGCACGGGGATGCACAATGACGCTAATGGGCAGCCGCGTTATACATACGGTCATTCGCTGATTGCCGATCCGTGGGGACATGTGGTTGCAAAAGCCTCTGACGGGGCAGGGTGGGCTACTGCAACCGTCGACATGGCTTTGGCGGCGCGTATTAGGGCGGACATGCCGGTCATGGAGCATCGTAAGCTCAAATGAAGCTCGCTTTCGTTGCGGCGCGGACGTCGGGCGCAATATCTGCCAAACAAAGGCTCATAAGCCGGTATGGCGACTGCACTGTCAAGGAAGCGGCGGTTATAGTTGCCTTAGGCGGTGACGGGCTGATGCTTGAATGTCTGCATCAAGTGCTCGGCAGTTCAATGCCAGTTTATGGGATGAATTGTGGATCTGTCGGCTTCATGATGAACGAATACAATGAAGACGATTTGCCACTACGGATTAGCCAGGCTTTGCATTCAGTCTTGCACCCGCTTCGCATGCATGCCGTAACGGCGTCCGGCGTGGTGGAGGAGGCCATGGCGCTGAATGAGGTTTCATTGCTTCGCGAGGGGCGGCAAGCTGCGAAGATACGGATCTCGGTAGACCAGCGCGAGCGTTTGAGCGAGCTGATTTGCGATGGCGTGCTGGTTTCGACGCCCGCCGGCTCGACCGCCTATAACTTGTCGGCACATGGCCCAATCATTCCGCTCTCCGCCCATTTGCTGCCTTTAACACCAATCTCCGCGTTCCGCCCGCGCCGGTGGAGAGGAGCATTGCTGCCGTCCACTGTGGATGTTCTGTTCGAAGTGTTAGAGCAGGACAAACGGCCTGTTGCCGCGGTTGCAGATTTCACCGAAGTTAGGGATGTTGTTTCGGTCGCGGTTCATGAGGATCGGACGCTGGGTGCAACTGTACTTTTCGATCCAGATCGGGCGTTGTCGGAACGCATCATCACCGAACAGTTCACGGCCTAGCGCTTTCGCGATTGTCGACAAGACGGCTCTACAGCGGTGTCGTTAAGGGCGGTTAGGTCAGCAATTATGGAGCAAATGGAGGCCGTTGCCTGGACGCGTTCATTGCCGCCAAGCCCCGCTTATGAAGCCCTGTAATTTGTGGCGCCCCCGGCAGGACTCGAACCTGCATAAACGAACTTAGAAGGATCGGAGCTTATCCAATTAGCCAACGGGGGCAACGCTGGGCCGGTCATAACATAATGGGCAGGAATTTCAAAAACCACGGATTTGGTGCACAGCCTTGTTGTTTACTACACGTTTACGTGAGGGGGGCTATGCTACTGGCTGTAGGATACGTTACAGATGCGGTGCTTATTTTGTGTCTGGCACTTGGTTGAAAGAGCCGTCCATTAGGTATTCTGTATTTATTTGGGGAGAGAACTATGTTGTCCGCAGGGATTTGGCAATGGGCTTCGGCTTGCCTGCAGAGCGCGATCCGTGATCGTCGGGCTGTAACTGCGGTGGAATATGCTCTCATTGCCGGGATTATAGCCATAGCGATTGTTGGCGGGGTTACAAAAATTGGGAATGAAGTCGGGGCGTCCTTCAACCGCGTGTCTACCGGGCTGTGAAGCGAGCGATGTGAACGAAGTGAAGATCTTAATAAAAATCTTGAAATAAGAATGAATTAATTATCATTATTTAATGTAAAATAACTGATTTTTTCTTGCTGCAGTGCGAAATTTCGTCTGCAAAATGGGCTTAGCGCGCCCATAAAATGTTCAGTTCACAGATAATTGTTTGTTAACCATAAAACTCTATTTGACAGAAGGCTATGATTTTTATGAATTAAGTCCATCCCGAATAGGCTGATGGGGCGGGCTGAAGTGATTGTATGCGTGGTTTCCTGCCTGGCTTGCATGTGTCTACCGGTTAATTAATGCTCTGAAAGGACTGCTCTCATGTTGGTTTCCTATATCCGTTCTCTGGTTACTCATAAATGTGCACAGCTGAAGCTTGATACCCGCGCTGTTACGGCGATCGAATACGCGCTGATTGCCGCCTTGATCGCGGTGGTGATTATTGGTGCCGTTACTCAACTGGGCACCGGCGTCAAAAACACGTTCAACACGGTTGCTAGCGAACTCTAACCTTTTCTTCGTCTTGACATCCTCTAAAATGGCCGTCCGGGTCTCCCGGGCGGCCGTTTTTCTTTCCGGGGGTTGCGGGTCTCCGTTCTCCGGATGGGTGGCCTCACGTTCCGGCGCACCATAAGGAATGCAAGACTTTTAAGCGATTATTTTTCTTTTGCGCGAATCTTTGTCTAGTTTAAACAGCCTTATATGTAAAAGATTCGATAGGCGTTGGTAATCTTTTTGTCGGAGGGTGTCTTAAGCGATTGGGTGGCCAGGCGCTTTTGGGGGGTAATCAAGGTGCGACGAGGTCTTGTTTTGCAGAGGCTGTTATGAGCGTCGCGATGTTGTGTGTTGCGCTGGTTTTGCTGGTTTATGCGGCGTTGCACGATTTGGCGGTACGGACTGTGCCAAATTCCGTAGCGGCTCTGCTTTTGATTGTGGGCGCTGCGCTGCGTGGGTTTGAGCATAACTTGCTGCCCGCGTTAGCGTTTGCCGTTGGTTTGTTTCTGTTATTGTTTGCGGTCTGGATCGCAGGGTTGATGGGCGGCGGGGATGTAAAGCTTTGGGGCGCTTCCGTGCTGCTTGTTTCGCCCTCCATAAACGCAGAGTTCAGATATTTTGCCGATGTCGTGTTGTTCGGTGGTGCTTTGGCGCTCCTCTATCTTTTGCTGTCTTTAGCCGTGCCCAAGCCTATGGCGTCCAAGGCTGGTTCCTATCTCAAGCGGTTCTTTAGAGTTGAGCTTTGGCGTATTCGGCGACGCGCGCCCCTTCCATATGCTTGTGCCATAGCTGGCGGAGCATTTGCGGTGCTGGTGCCGCAAATTTTGAAATTATAGGTCAGTCATGGTTTTCCGTCTCGGCATATTCGCTGTTCTTATCGCCGCGTTGGGTGCGGTGGTTGTGTTTGGCTTCACTATAATGAAACAGGGCCATAAGGCGCCCGTGGTAGTGGCGCCGCAAACCGAGCAGGTGTTGGTGGCCGCAATGCCTTTGTCTGGCGGCGCACTGATTCAGCCGAACAATATTGGGAGCACTACGATGCCGGTGGCCAGCGTGCCAGTCGATGCGATGAAGGATACGCCGCAAAACCGCTCGTCGCTAACCGGCGCGATGGTGAAGGCGCCGCTTGCCCAGGGGGCTATGCTTACTAATAACAGTGTTATCCTGCCGGGAGACCACGGTTTTTTGGCGGCCGTTTTGAAGCCAGGCATGAGGGCGGTTACCGTCGCCGTTGATAACGTAACTGACGCAGATGGGCTGATTTGGCCAGGGGACCGTGTTGACGTGCTGTTGACCCAAAATATTGCGGGTGCTCCGGACGCAAAGAAGATTGCCGCGGAGGTGGTGCTGAGCGATGTTCGTGTGATCGCCACCGGATCAGAATTGATTAAGAACTCGGGCAGCAATACCTCTAACGGTTCAACTGCAACGCCAGTCTCGACGGTTACCTTGGAAGTAACTCAAGAGCAGGCCGCGCGTTGTCTTGTCGCAGTCAATCTTGGCAAATTATCGTTGATCGTTCATTCGGCGAGAAACTCTAAGTCGGCCAATAAGACTCCTCCCTTGCCAGTTTGGGCAGGTCAGGTTTCGCCAGCGCTTTCAGCGGCGCAACCAACGGAACAGCCTGTTACGACAGTCAAAGTTATTTCTGCGGGTAACAGTGGGGAGTTTAAATTCTGATGCGCGCTGCCTTGACTGTCTCTATGTTTGGTTTGCTCTTGGCGTTCCCCGCCATGGCGCAGTCGGTTTCAGGGAACAGCAGTGCGGAAACGAAGTCCGCTCCGCAGTCTTCCGGTGGGCAGGCGCAAGTTATTCCTCCACCTTATTACGGCGGGATCGAAATTGCGAAAGGCAAGGGGAAGTTGATCAAGCTGCCCAGGCCGGTCGCAAATCTTTTCGTCGCGGATGAAAGCATAGCGTCTGTGCGGCCGGCTAGCCCTGACACGATGTTTGTGTTCGGAAAATCGACAGGTGAAACAGATGTGGTCGCCACTGATTCCCAGGGCAATCGCATAGCGCAATATTCGATTACGGTTGACCCGTCCCAATATAGCGGCCAACGGATTGTCAGGCAATCTCACCTTGCTGCGCCTGGCGGTGGTGTGACTGCGGAGACAGAGCCTGGCGGCATGATTATTCGTGGTTCGGTCAACAGCGCTGAAGACGCGGATAATGTCGTAAACCAGGCAAAACTCATTGCGCCAGGCGGCAAGGTAACAAATGACCTGACGGTGAAGGAGCCGATTCAGGTGGAGCTGAAGGTCCGTATCGCGCAAATGTCGCGACAGGTGACGCGTGAATTGGGGATTAACTGGAGCAATGTAGGAACCTCTGCCATCTCCATAGGTAAGTTCGCGCTCACGGGCTCGACGGCGTCGTTGCCAAGCTCGCTATCTTCAACTAGCACCGGGGGCGTGGCCGTTACATTCCCGGGCGGGAATTTTCAAGGGATTATCGATGCGCTCGCGTCTGATAATCTTGCGCATGTTCTTGCCGAGCCGACGCTCACCACGCTTTCTGGCACCCAAGCGAACTTCCAGGTTGGCGGACAATTCCCAATCCCAGTATCGAGCAATAACAATGAGGTGACTGTCACCTTCAAGAATTATGGCGTGTTGCTGTCCTTCATTCCAACTGTCTTCTCCGATGGGAAAATTGCCCTGCAGGTTTCTCCGCAGATTAGTTCTATTAACAGTGCAAACTCTGCTGTTGTTAGTTCCTCCACTTCTTCGGAGGTTTTGGCAGTGCCGTCGCTTGACGTCACGGCAGCTTCATCAACCGTTATTCTCGGTTCCGGCCAGGGTATGGCAATCGCTGGCCTGCTGGAAGATACCTCGAACCAGGTAAGTAACGGATTGCCTGGTCTCTCAGAAATCCCGATTGTGGGTGCGCTGTTTCGCGGCAATGCCTTTCAGCGAGAGCAGCAGGAGCTGGTTATTACGGTCACGCCATATATCGTGAATCCCGTAAATAATCCGAACTCAATTGCCTCGCCCGATGATGGCTGGTCGCCGCCGAACGATCTGCAACGCATCTTGATGCTGCGGGACAACGGAACGGATGTCGCTAACGCCAGCATTCCCGGCGATGCGGGGTTCATGCTGCAATGATCAGGGCGAGCTTCATGAATCTCAACAAATCGGTATTTGCGTTCATCGGAATTCTTGGTCTTTCCGGCTGCCAAGGCGCTTTTAATCCGTTTAACCGTCCTGGAACTTGGTCTGAGACCGGCGCTGCGAACGAGGCGCTCGCTCAGCAAGTGGCACAGAAATCGGATCTTATCAGTGGACAGTCTGAACAGGGCAGTAACGGGATTGCGGCGGTCAGTGGTATAGAAAAGGCAATGACGGGCGGGACTGCCACAGGTTTGCAAACTACGTTAACGCCTGCCACGATCACGACGTCCACCGGGAGTAATTGATATGGAACCGCAAGGCTGTATCTGGAAAGGATGAAGCATGAACAGTCAGGGTGCGTTCGGCGGTCTCTCTGATTCAAGCGGTCTCGTCAGTCGGCCTGACCGGTTGACTGTCCTTGCCTTTGTTAGCGATTCTGCCACCGAGCAGGTTTTGCGTGATAGCTTGAGTGAGGTCTCGACAACTGGGGGCATGGATATCCGTCGTGGTACGGTACGCACCGCGATTGCGGCCATGGCCAAGCTGCAGACGCCGGAAGTGTTGATTGTCGATATCGCTGGGGAAGATCAGCCTTTGCAGGCGCTTAGCGAATTATCGGACGTGGTGGAGCCCGGTGTGCGGGTTCTGGTGATTGGCGAAAGCGCGGAAGTGGATTTTTATCGCCATATCACCCGCGGCATGGGCGTTATGGAGTACCTCTTCAAGCCGATCACGCGCGAGGCTGTGGCGAGGCATTTTTCTCCGCTGATTACCCGTAAAACGTTGGGCCAGGAGGCGGCGCGTGGCGGACGCGTTGTGGTAGTGATCGGCGCACGTGGTGGGGCAGGCGCTACAACAATCGCCGGCAATCTTGCTTGGCTTCTAGGTGTGACCGCAAAGCGCCACACTGTGTTTGTGGAAGCGGATGTTCATATGGGGGCAGGTGCCCTGTTGCTTGGCGGTAAAGCAGGCTCCGGTTTGCGCATGGCGCTTGAAACGCCAGACCGCATTGACGCGCTTTTTCTAGAACGCGCGGCTCAGCCGGTCGCAGAGCGGCTGCATGTGCTTGCTTCTGAAGAAAAGTTGACGGAGCCGTTGAAGTACGCGGAAGGCGCGGCGCGCCGGCTAATCGAGGCTCTGCGCATACGATACAATTTTATAATTATTGATGCGCCGTTTCTTCCAATGCCTTGCAACCGTGACCTGATCGAGTTCGCGCATCACCGTGTTATTGTCATGGATCCGTCTCTGGCTTCGGTGCGCGATACCTTACGCCTGCTGGCTTTGCCAAACGGTCCATGGCAGCCGCAAAGCCCAACCGTTGTTTTGAACCGTCAAGGCCGACCAGGCGGTTTGACGAGAAAGCAGATCGAGGAGGCGCTGAAGGTTAAGATTGATGTCACTATTCCAGACATTCCAAAACATTTGAACGAAAGCGCAAGTTTTGGCGAGCCGGCGGTCACTGCGAGAGGGCCATTCAGGCAGGCAATTGTGGATCTGTCGAGGGAGATCGGGTTCGTTTCGGGCCGGGAGGATGACGCAGGTGGGGCGATCCGCGGGGATAGCCCTGTCAAAGGCTTGTTTAAGGTGCTGGGCCTGCACAGGGGATAGCGGACATGTCGGACAGCATTCCGGTTTTTGGGCGGCGACGGCGCGAGATTGGCGGGCAAGAGGTCGTGTCGGCGCCTGTTGAAGCGGTTCAGGGGCTGCCTTCTTTACTTGGGACGGCGCGCATTCCTCACGATACCGGAGCGTCCGTCCGTGCAGAAATTGCGGAATTGCGTAACCTTTGCCTTGCCAGGATGGATGCGACCGCCGTAGCGGCTCTGCCAGCCGACAGGCTGCTTATCGAGGTTGAGCGGCTGATTTCTGACCTAGCCACTGATAAACGGGTGCAGTTGAACGCTCGTGAGCAGCGCGCTTTGGCAACAGAGTTAGTTGACGACATGCTCGGGCTGGGGCCGCTTGAGCCGCTGCTGCTGGATGAAACGATCAACGACATTATGGTTAATGGACCGGATCATGTATTTATCGAGCGAGCCGGCAAGCTAATCCAAGTTCCCGTGCGTTTCAGAGATTGGACGCATCTGACGAATATTTGTCAGCGTATCGCTGCATCCGTTGGCCGTCGCGTGGATGAATCGAGCCCGATGTGCGATGCGCGTCTGAAAGACGGTTCTCGTGTTAATATTGTACTACCGCCTCTGGCGATCGATGGTCCCTCCATTTCCATCCGTAAATTTGCTAAAAAGCCAATAGATTTCAAGAAGCTCATAGAATTTGGTGCGATGACGCCGCCGATCGCGCGCGTACTGGAAATCGCTGCGCGCTGCCGTCTCAACATTATAGTTTCTGGTGGTACGGGCTCCGGCAAGACGACGATGATGAATGCATTATCACGATTCATCGACGCGACGGAGCGTATCGTTACAGTAGAGGACGCTGCCGAGCTGCAATTGCAGCAGCCTCATGTTGTACGCTTGGAGACCCGACCGCCCAGTCTAGAAGGCAAGGGGGAGGTCACGGCGCGCGATCTTGTCAGGAATGCGCTACGTATGCGGCCGGACCGGATTATCATTGGCGAAACGCGTGGTGCCGAGGCATTCGATATGCTTCAGGCGATGAACACGGGCCACGATGGCTCGATGTCAACAATTCACGCCAATAATACCCGCGATGCGCTTTCCCGTATCGAAAACATGGTGCAGATGTCATCAATGGGCCTGACACCGCGTGCTATCAGGCAACAAGTCTGTGCTGCGGTCAATCTTATCATTCAGGTTGAACGCCAGCGCGATGGCGGCCGTCGCGTGGTGCAAGTAACCGAAATTGCAGGTATTGAAGGCGAAACACAGCTTCTGAATGACATTTTCAAGCTGGAAATCACTGGTGAGACGCCAAATGGCCGTTTGGTTGGCCGTTACGAAGTGAGTCGCATTCGCTCCTCCTTTATGGAGCGCCTGCAATATTTCGGGCTTGACCGGGCCTGGATGACGGCGCTGGAGGAGGTCTGATGTTCTCGGACCGGCTTTTTTTCCTGATGGTGCTTGCCGCGCTTCTGTCTCTTGCGGCGGCGGGAGTAGCAATTTGGATCGATGCTGATCATAAGCGCACAATAAAATTGAACGACCGCATCAATCGGGCGGTTTTGCCCGATGCACAGCCGATTTCAACCGTAGATGAAGAGCTTAGCCTGGTTCGCGCCCGCTCGCGGATGGACGAACTGAAGGAGCGTACGGCTGCGTGGATCGGCGTAGATTTGCAGCAGGCCGAAACCTATCCTATCAAATGGTGGCTTGTACCGCCTTTGGCGTTCCTGGCAACAGTCGCCATTATGTGGCTCGCCTCCCACCCGCTAGGCCATCATAAAAAAATCTGGCTGGTTGTGAAGTATTTTGGGTCGCCGGTGCTATGGTATTTGATAGACCGTTTTGTTTTTAATTGGTTCAAAAACCGGCGAAATAATAAACTTATAGAGCAATTTCCTGATGCGTTAAGTACCATCGTTCGTTGTGTGCGTGTTGGCATTCCAATGGGCGAGGCGTTGCGCACTGTCGGGGCTGATGCGATGGAGCCGACGAAGCGGGAGTTTACGATTTTGGCTGATAAGGTCAGTATTGGCATTCCCCTTGATATAGCTCTGCGCGAACTAGCAGAACGCATCAAGCTGACGGAATACCAATTCTTTGCTACCGCGATTACATTGCAATCCCGTTCTGGTGGCGGCATTACTCAGACGCTTGAGACCTTGGCAGATGTCATCCGTAAGCGCGTGGCGCTGAAAGCGCGCGGTTATGCGCTTACTGCTGAGGCGCGAATGGGGTCTATGGTGCTTACCATTCTGCCATTTTTCGCTGGCGGTACGCTGTTCTGGATGCAGCCATCTTATGTCATGGTATTATTCAAAACGTCCAGTGGCGAGGCAGTGCTTGGCGCAGCGGCTCTGCTGATGGGGGCTGGTATGGCTGTTATTCAATTCATGATTAGCAATGTTCTTAAATAGCCAAATCTCTCTGACCTGGATCTTGGTCGCGGCAGCGGTGTGCCTTGCCCTGTTGGCGGTAGCGAGCATGTCTCTTGCAAAGGAGATGACGCGTTTAAAAAAATTGGATAAGCGCCTAGAGGTGGCAATACACGGTCGCGTTGCGTCGGCCGTTGATGACGCAAAACCAGAAGGCTCGACGCTGCTGAGGATGGTGTCCTCGTTCGGTATGTTCATCGCGCGTTCTGGCATACTCTCCCGAAAGACCCTCCAAGAAATGACGGCCACGTTGGAAGCAGCGGGGTTTCGTGGTGGTAAAGGGCTAGGGTTATTCATTGGCGCAAAAATTCTACTTTTCTTTCTGGTCCCGACGCTTCTGTATCTGGCGTTGGGGAATTTTATGACTGGCCTGTTTGGTACTTCCATTAAAATTTTTGGCGGCGCGGTTGGCGGCATGCTGCTGCCTGAAATAATCGCTACGAATATCAGGACGCGGCATTTGGAACAGGTCGAGCGCGGCGTTCCTGACGCGTTGGACATGTTAGTAATTTGCGCGGACGCCGGCCTGGCGCTGGAGGCAGGAATCGCGCGCGTTGCGCAAGAGATACAAATGTTGAACCCGCATCTTGCGCAAGAACTTCTGCAAACATCGCGCGAATTACAAATTGGTGCTGACATGCGCGCCGTTATGACAGGACTGGGTCAACGTACGAATCTAGAAGTTTTAAAGCGACTAGCAACGACGCTTACGCAATCTTTGCAATTTGGTACGCCGTTGACGCAGGCGCTTCGTTCGCTTTCGGCAGAATTGCGTGCCGAAGCACTGGTGAGGTTTGAGGACCGGGCCGGAAAGTTACCTACGCTGATGACACTTCCTATGATAGTGTTCATTTTGCCATGCGTGTTCTTGATTGTTGGTGGGCCTGCCATCATCAACGTCTTGTCAGTTCTCCATCATCATTGAGTGATAAGCTAACAGAAGAAGATATTATGATCCTTTCAGCCTCTACCGGATTCGGGTTTTGTTGTCGAAAAGTACTGAACAAAGCTGCTCCGACGGCTTTGGTTCTCGGACTTGTTGCGTGCGCACAACAGCCAGGCACCGACACAGCGGCAAATACTTCATCTGACGTGGTTGGCCCCAACACGTTAAACGTCGCGGATGCGGCGATCCAAAGCGGTGATCCGTACATGGCGCTCTCGATCACGCAGTCCGTTCTTAAGGATAATCCAGACAATGTTGATGCGCTGGTTCATGAAGGTAACGCCTATTATGCGCTGAACAGGTGTTTACCGGCGGAGGCCGCGTATCAGACCGCGCTTAAATACGATGCAAAATCCAGTCCCGCAGAAACTGGACTTGGACGTTGCTTGTTGAAATCAGACCCAGCGGCAGCGGAAAAGGCATTTCTAGCGGCGGTTGCCGCTGATCCTGGAAATGCGGCGGCCTGGAGCGATATTGGTGTTGCTCGGGATCTGCAAGGAAATTTTAAAGGTGCCGTGGGACCATACCAAAAATCAATCCTCATTAATCCCGGTAGCACGGCCACGGTTGTTGATCTTGGACTGTCTCTTGCGATTTCAGGCCACGGGCCGGAGGCGCTGCAATATCTTGGTCCGCTGGCCACCAGCCAGGAAGCTACGCCAAAAATTCGGGAGGATTACGCGGTCGCTCTTATTGCATCCGGAGAGGATGAAAAGGCCAGGGATATTCTTGCGGTAGACTTGCCACCTGATCAAGTTCAGCAGGCGATGGATGGCTTTTCGGCGCTAATCAGCAATTCTATCCAACGGCTCCCGGCACCACCGCCACCACAGGCAACGCAGCCCATTGTCGCTACGCCGCCGGTTTCCGAGGCTCCCGTGCCGCTAACAACAAGCGCGCCGGCGGCAGCACAGGCTGATACTGTGTCTGCGCCGCACGTGCTCGAGGCGAAAACGGTGCCGGTACCGGTGTCTGTGCAGCATACTGCCGCAGTGCCGTTAACGACCAACACCTTGGAACCAAAAGCTGATACCGGGCCTGCGGTGCCGTACGTGGCCGATACGGGAGCAGCCCCGGTGCCGGTGCAACAGTCTGCTGCCCCTGCGGCGCGCACCAGTGCTTCTAGTACGGTCGCTGTTCAACTAGGGGCATTGGACTCTGTCGATGCCGCCAAAGCCCAATGGAACCAAATTTCCGCAGCAGCTCCCTCGTTATTCGACGGCAAGTCTCCGGATATTAGCGAAGCAGTCGTCAAGGGAAAAACATATTACCGCTTACGCGTGGATGGGTTTGCCAATCAGCTTGATGCCGCGAGATTTTGCGGGGAAGTTTCTGCCGCCGGCGATGCATGCACTGTGGCTGATTTTTAGAATGTGCTGACATCCTTCTCGGCCTTTAAGGCGCGGATGATATCGCGACTTGGAACTATAACACTGACTAAACAGGCTACTACACTCAGAACAAACCACGCATGTGACTCTTCGTGCTTTTAATGAGATGTTCACGGATGAGGATGCAGCG
>JAKAEC010000037.1 GCA_021818425.1 Pseudomonadota bacterium | reverse complement strand
TCGAGTGAGGCTCTGCTTAGTGATGCCGAGGATTGAGAGTAACTCTCCCACGTTGAGGCCGGGCTTGCGGCCGACCCAGTGCAGGCAGCGGTGGTGAGCGCGACCGAATTTCAGCTCCGCGAGGATTGTATCGGCTGGACCGTTCAGATCCCGCAGGGCAAAAAACAGCATATCCTGCGCGGCGCGAAGCTCATCCTCGCGCAGAAACAATAGTCCGGCACCAGGCGTTGCGTGCGTCGCGCTGGGCAGGGTTTCGCGTTTGCTAGCCGGGTAGGGTTGAGTTGGGGCGTTGGGCATGGCAATTTCAAGAACCAGTGGTTGGCCGCAATGAAGTGATGGGAGCGGCTTGATCTCACGAAAGTTTAAACTGCCTAGAAGACTACTTCAAACGGAGAATTTTGACCATGGCGCTCGTGCCTTTCGACGATCGTGACGGCTTCATCTGGTGGGATGGTAAGCTCATCCCCTGGCGTGAGGCGAAGTTGCACGTGCTCAGCCATGGTTTGCACTATGCCTCCGCCGTGTTCGAGGGCCAGCGCGCTTATAATGGTACGATTTTCAAGCTTAACGCGCACACAGACCGTCTGATCGCCTCGGGGCGGATGCTGGGCTTCGAGATTCCTTTTAATCGGGAGGAGATCAATGGCGCCTGCGCCGAAGTGATGGCCGCGAACAAGCTGACGGATGCGTATATCCGCCCGCTCGCTTGGCGTGGGTCAGAACAACTCGGCGTTGCCGCCCAACAAACCAAGATTCACCTGATGATCGCCTGCTGGACCTGGCCGGATTATTTCGGCGCGGACCGCATGAAGGGCATCCGACTCAACATTTCCGATTGGCGCCGCCCGCATCCATTAAGCGCTCCGGTCGCGTCGAAGGCGGCGGGGCTATATATGATCGGCACGCTTTCCAAGCATAAGGCCGAGGCCGAGGGCTATGAAGAAGCGCTGATGTATACATGGGACGGCTTTGTTGCTGAAGGCACCAGCGCCAACATCTTCTTTGTGCAGGACGGTAAGCTGCACACGCCCATTACCGATTGCTTTCTGAACGGCATCACCCGGCAAACGGTGATCGCACTCGCCAAGGCACGCGGCATCGAGGTGATCGAGCGTCACATCAGGCCGGAGGAGATGGCCTCTTTCAGCGAAGCTTTCCTAACCGGTACAGCCGCAGAGATAACCCCGGTGCGGCAGATTGGCACGGCGCTGAACTTCACTCCTGGAAAGCTGACCGAGGCGTTGCTGAACGATTATACAGCCCTCGTGCGGATGCCGCCGGAAGAGGTGGAAAAGCGGGCGGCCTGAACCGGTGAAAAAGGAGCAGAAATGCTCCTTTTTCTTTGCGTATAAGCACGCTGGCGCAAAGGTTTAAGAAATCGCCATCAGCCGGAAAGCTGAATTCCAGCCGGATTTTGCCACCTATGCCCCATGGTCGGTCACGGGCGAAAACTGATCCCCCTGGAGGGGTTGCGCGGGATCGCCGCGGCGATTGTGGTATTTTACCATCTGGTATTGGCGTTCACGCCCAAGGGGGCAGGCGCGGTGCCTCGCGGCCACGGCGTACTGGATTTGTTGACGCAGTTTGTCCTTGGTATGTTGAACGGCGGTGCGGCGGTAACGGTGTTTTTCGTGCTGTCAGGCTTTATTCTCAGTCTGCCTTTCGCACGCGATAGGCGGATCTCGCGCATGCTCGCAGCGCTACTGAAGCGCTGGCCGCGTCTAGCTTGTCTTACTGTGATCGCGTGCTTGTTTGCCTTCGTGCTCATTAGCTGGTCAGGCCAAGAATACAAGCATGCCGCTAGGTTGATTGGTGCGGGATGGCTGGCAAGCCATGGTAACTCTCCTATTCGCCCTGAAAATCTTACCTGGGAAGGCGCAATCCAGGAGGGGCTCATCAAGGTATTCACCCAGGGCGAGGTAAAGTTTGACTCTCCGCTTTGGACCATGCGGATCGAGCTTTTCTGTTCCTTCGCCATTTTCTTCGTTGCGCCGGTTCTCTTCGCTATCCGTAGCTGGACGTTGCGGTGGGTGCTGGTGGCGATGGCGATCTATATCGTCGGCACGGGCTATCCATTTACCTTTTTCGCGGATTTTCTGGTGGGGGCCGTGCTGGCCATGCTGTTCGCGGAAGGAAGACTGCCGGTGCTGGGGAATAAGACGGCGGCCTTGCTGGGGGTGCTAGGGCTTTATCTGTTCAGCTTTACCTATCAGCAGGCTTTGCTGATCCATGTGCCGCTGAAGTTACTGCTGGCCCCCCGCTTCAGCCATTACGTATGGGATGCGGGCGCCGGACTCATCATTATTGTACTGCTGGAGAACCCAGCGGTACGGCGGGCATTTTCCGGCAGCTGGGCGGCTTGGCTAGGGCTACTATCTTTCCCCATCTACCTCCTGCACGGACCAATCATGCTTTCGGCTGGATCTGTCGCCTTCATGGATGGGGTTGGCCAGCTCGGTGTGACAGGGGCGGCGTTGGCGGCTGCATTCTGTACGATCCTACTTACGCTGCTTTGCGCTATGCCATTGGCCTGGGTAGACCAGCGCTGGACTCGACTGCTCGCCCGTTTGACTAGGCCGCTTGCCGGCACTTTGCCGGTAGCGGAGGTCACGGCAATGAAAAACGCCCAGGCCGGGGCCGGGGCGTTTTTTGGACAAAAGGACGTCTGAACGGGCTAGATCTAGCGCCGTTGGTGTTCAGGCCGCTTGCAGCTCGGCGTGGGGTTTGGCAGCGGCATGTAGCCTCGTGCGCAGTTTGGCAGGAAGCTGACGTGCAGCTTTGACGCGGGGGTAGGCCATTTCCGGAATCGCGTCCGCACCATCTTGCAGGGTCGCGTATTCAGACCAGTTGTCGAAATTCATGCGGCTGACATTATCGACGAAGGTTTCGGTTGGAGCACCCTCGGCAACGATCAGATCGTGTTCGGCGGTTTCGATGTGGTAATAAGTGAACTCGGTCGGCATGGCCTCTTCGCGCACAATGCTGGTGCCGTTGAGCATTGCGCCGGCCTGGACGAGAACCCCATCAAGGAACATTGCGTGGTCTGGAGAGACTAACAGATCACGTTTGGGCAGCTCATCGCCTAGCGCGCCAGCCTTGATACGCACCGGCATGCTGGTTTGGGGGTCTGCGAAGCGCGTGCTTACCGTACGGCGGCCTATCCATCGCACGGGCTTAGCCTCGCCTGCAGCGGTTAGCACCATGTCGCCGGCCTTCAAATCCTCGACATTGCATTCGCCCTCTGGTGTGCTGATGAGAGTGCCGGCGCAAAAACATGGCGCATCGGTTGAATCGAGGGTTAGGGTCTTTATTGTTCCATTGTTCAGGTCATACAAATAGAACTTGCCGCTCTTTTCGTAGAGATTATACTGTGTGCTGCCTACGGTGAACTCGATGCCGTTAACGTCAAGCCCGTAGCTGCTGCCACTGTTGCCGTTGTAATCGCCGCCGTTATTGACAGAGGAAAAGATTGCGTTGTCAAAGATCACGGCATTGTTGCGGATGGACCCGCTTTGCACCTCGCCGGCATTGCCATATTCGCCCGAGATTTTGTTGTTGCCAATGCTGCCGCTGATCGCGGTGACGGCATAGCCCGTTCCGGTGACGGTATCGCCCGAAACTGTAGACGAAATGGTGGATGGGGTAGTCGAGGCAGTCAGCGACAAAGAAATGGTTGTGGCGTTTGAGCCTTTACCTTCGGTGAATTTGTAAGTGATTGTCTGCGACATGGAGTCCCCAGCGTAACAATGTTGATGGCCAAATATATTACTAATTCGATATACTGATTTGTCTACGGGAATATCAATCAATAAAATTTTGCAGATGTTGTTTTTAATAATTATAATGCATAAATATTCTCAAAAAATCGTACATATAAAAAATTTATATACACAAAGCGGTTGGAGCCTCATGGCATGAGGCACCATCAAAATGAACTCTCATTTTGCATCTAAAAAAATCTTGTGCTGCGGCAACTGAGAAAGCTGACGCATGTCATGGCCTCGGGAACAGTTTCGCCGGATTGCGGGCAGTGAAGCGGCAGACTCGGTACGTCATTACCGCTGCGTTGCCGCGCCGGCGGGTGATGGTGCCGGTCTGGTTCGGACAGGGCGTGCTGGCGCGGCGGGTAATCAGTAGGCCCGTCTTGCCTTGCATCGTTGCAATGGGCCAATTGAAATAACTCCAGCGCTGGGTGAAGCCCAATACCGGCACGTTCTTCGGCGCGTAGAAGGCCAGGGCGGAAGCGGTAGCGTAGTCATCGGAGGTGAGAAAGGCGGGGTGGGTGGCAGCGGCCTCGGTGGCAAAGTCCTTCCAGCCGGCCATTTGCAAGGCGGACGTGTCTCTCTGGGCCGGGATAGGTAGGAAGCCAGTGAGCGCCTGCAAATAAACCAAGCCGGTGAGGCCAAAGCCCAGTGCTAGGGCCGGGCGCAGCCAACGCGCCGCCGCCGCGGACGCGGCCAGGCACGCCGTAGGGTAGATAATGGCCACCCAATTCCCTTGCACCCGGCCCTTCAGCACATGTTCCAGAAAGACGGCTGCCGGCAGAAGGGTGAGCCAAAACAGCAGTCTCGCGCCCGCCAACGCGTCGCGCCGCAACAGCCAAAGCCCGCGTACTGCAAGTGCGGCGACAAGAGGCGTCAACAGCATCGCTTGCCCGCCGACAAGTTCGCCGAGAAATTGCAATGCGCGGGCCGGGTCAAACCCGTCTTCCCTGCCGCCTTGCTTGAGATAGCTGACCCAGCCATGGGCGGCGTTCCAGGCGATGTCAGGCGAAAACAGCAGAAACGCCAGAACGATCCCCGCCCAGGGCCAGACGGTTCGCAATTGCGGGCGGACCGCCGGGGTGGTGAGTGCCCACAACCCCGCCCCGGCCATGAACAGCGCGGCCGTGTACTTAGAGAATAGCATAAGCCCGGCGATACCGCCCGCCGCCAGCCACCAGCGAGGATTGCCAGATTGCACCAACCGCGCCAGTGCCCAAATGCCCAGCGTCCAGAACAACAGCAGCGGCGTGTCGGGCGTCATCAGAATGCTGCCTGCCCCCAGCATCAGCGTTGAGTTCAGCAGTGCCGCGGCGCGCAGGCCAAGGTGCTTCCCGGGCAGAAGCCGATTGCCCGCGTCGTAAAGGGCAAAAGAACCTAGCGCAGCCGCCAGAGGTCCTAGCACCCGGATGCCCAGCGGGTTGTCGCCGAGCAGGGTGGTGCCGAGTCTTATCCAAAGTGCCACCATCGGTGGGTGGTCCAGATAGCCTGGCTGCAAATGCTTGGCCCAGGTGAAATAATAAGCTTCATCTGGCGTAAGCGGCAGGACAGCCGCCAGGGCAAGTCGCAGAGCGGTAAGCGCCGCTAGCGCCGCGATAGCACCCTTCATGCTATCGTACGCGCCAGACTAGGGTAGAGGACACCGCATAATTCCACACGACCCCCACCGCCGCCCCCGCTGCCCCTGACAGCAGGCTGTGCCCGTTCTCTGCATACAGTGTCGTGGCGATGCCAATATTGGCGATAGCTCCTAGCCCGCACACGATCATGAATAAGGCGAGGCCGCGCCAAGCCCGACCGCCCTTCAGCCGCTGCGCCCGGTAGGTGAGCTGGTTATTGAGTTGGAAATTCACCACCATCGCCACGACGGTGCCTATGGTCTGCGCTTTGCCGAAATCAGCCCCTGCGGTGGAGGCAAGCTGAAGCACGATGAGGTTCACCAGTACGCCGATGACACCGACTAACGCGAACGAGATGAAGCGCAACGGCACCGTGCCGCGCAGTGCTTTGTCCAGCAGCAGTCCGGCGAACTGGGTGAGTACCAGGACGTCCAGCTTGCTTTCGCCCGCCAGCCGGGGTCGGAATTTGTATGGAACTTCTACGATGTTCAATACGCTCGGAGAGGCCAGGATGAGATCCAGCAAAATCTTGAAGCCTTGGCCGGTTAGCCTAGCGGCCAAACTGTCGAACAGTTCGCGCCGTAGTAGGAAAAAGCCGCTCATTGGGTCCGAGATGGAGGTGTGCGTGACCATCTGCGCCACGCGGATACCAGCTTCCGAGAGTTTCACACGCAAGGGCGAGGACAGGCCGGAGGAATCTCCGCCCTCTACATGGCGGCTGCCAACGGCCACGTCTGCTCCCCCCTGCACGGCCTGAAGCATCAGGGGCAGGCGGGTTTCGTCGTGCTGCATATCGCCGTCGATTACGGCGATGTGTTCGGCGGCGGAGGACAGCGCACCTTCGATGACGGCCGAGGACAGGCCGCGCCGGCCGACGCGACGGATGCAGCGCACCCGCGGGTCGGTTTGGGCAATGCGCTTGGCCTCGGCGCTGGTGCCGTCAGGGCTGTTGTCATCGACGAACACCACTTCCCAGGCAAGACCGGCGAGCGTCTTTTCGAGTGCCGCGACCATGGGTGCCACGTTCGCGCGTTCGTTATAGCACGGTACGACGACCGTTAGGGCGAGGGCCACAGGTTTAGAGGGATTCCAGAACGGCTTCGGCGCGGCTGACTTCGAAGCCACCTGGCTCCTCGACCGCGACTTTGGTCACGATACCGTCCTCGATCACCAGCGCGAAACGCTGGCTGCGGATACCCATGCCGCGCGCCACCAAATCTAGCTCTAGCCCTAGCGCTTTGGTGAAGGCGGCCGAGCCATCGGCCAGAAACTGCACTGCCTCGCCGGCTTTCTGGTCCTTAGCCCAGGCGCCGAGCACGAACGCGTCGTTCACTGCCAAGCAGACAATTCTGTCAACGCCCTTTTCCTTCAGCTCTGGCGCCAGTTTTACGAAGCCGGGCACATGTTTGGCGCTGCAGGTAGGGGTGAAGGCCCCAGGAACGGCGAACAGTACGACTTTGCCGGTGCCCAACAGCTCCGCCGTGTCCACTTCACGCGGGCCATCCGGTGTGGCCAGCATGAGCTTCATGGCCGGAATCTTGTCACCAGTTTTGATCATTTTGTGCCTATGTCTAGTAGATCGGATGCGCCTTCTTAGGCGAACTGGCTTTGAACGTGAAGTCGGAACAGGCCGGGACTGGCCGAGTGCAGGGCGCGTGAATATATTGAGGCGATGATGGAGCCTGAAATTTCTACGATGTCCGGGCCAGGCTGGCTCACCGGCCAGGTGCTTCTGGCGATGCCGACCTTGCGTGATCCGCGCTTTTCGCAAAGCGTAGTCTTTGTCTGCGCGCATAATGAGGACGGCGCGATGGGGTTGGTGCTCAACCGCGTGCTGCGCAAGCCACGGTTCGGTGATCTGATGCAGCAATTGGGAGTTGAGCCGTACCCGCCGCAGCGGGATCTGCCAATGGGCCAGGGTGGCCCAGTGGAGGATCATCGTGGCTTCGTGCTGCACTCGGCAGACTGGAGCGCAGAAGGTAGTCTGGACGTAGACGGGACGCATATGCTGAGCGCCAGCATGGACGTCCTGCAGGCCATCGCGGCTGGCGGTGGGCCACGCCAAGCGCGACTGCTGCTGGGTTACGCCGGTTGGGGCGCTGGTCAGCTCGAAGAGGAAATTTGGCAGAATAGCTGGTTGACGGCTGCGGCAGATGAGGACCTCGTCTTCGATACCGGTTATCAGAGCAAATGGCAGCGCGCTATGGCCAAGTTAAAGATTGACCCCGGCATGCTTTCGGGCGATGCCGGGCGTGCATGAAACAGCTCGTTATCGCCACGCATAATGCCGGCAAGTTAGAAGAATTCCGGGCCTTTCTAGCCCCGTTGGGGTTTGAAGTGGTTTCCGCCGCCGCGCTTAGCCTACCCGAACCCACCGAAACCGCCCCCGATTTTGCCGGTAATGCCCGCATCAAGGCGGTTGCTGCGGCCAGGGCCTCCGGCTTGCCGGCTTTGGGTGATGATTCCGGACTCTGCGTTTCGGCGTTGAATGGCCAACCCGGCGTTTACTCCGCACGCTATGCGGCAGACGATTACCCGGGCGCCTTCGCGAAGATTATTGCCGCCGCCGATGCGAAGGATAATTGGGAGGCGTATTTCACATGCGCGCTCTGTCTTGCCCAACCGGATGGCACCACCGCCACCTATATCGGCAAGGCCGCTGGGCGCATCGCCCCCGCGCCGCGCGGGCAAGGAGGCTTCGGGTACGACCCAATCTTCATTCCCGACGGCTATGAGCAGAGCTATGCTGAACTGGGTGCCGAGAAAGACAGAATCAGCCATCGTGCTCGTGCGTTCGAGCAGATCGCGGCCGCGCTGGCGGACGTTCAAAACCTACGACCTTGACTGCCGTTTTCGGCCACCGCGGCGCGCGCGGGTTATTTCCAGAAAACACGCTGCCCGGCTTTATGCTGGCGACGGGGCTGCAGCTTACTGGCGTCGAGTTTGATGTTGGAGTGACTGCGGATGGTGTCGCGGTGGTGCATCACGACCCGCGCCCGAATCCTGACATCGCCCGCGACGCGAGTGGCGCCTATGTTGGCGACGATGCGCCGTTGATCAGAGATCTAACGGTCCAGCAACTCGCCGTGTACGATGTTGGCCGCTTGCGCGTGGGGTCAGCTTATGCGGCCCGCTTTCCTGCGCAAACCCCAATTGATGGCGCCCGGATACCAGCGCTGAGCGATGTACTTGCAGCATGCCAATTGACGGATATTCTGATTGAAATCAAAACATTCCCAGATCGATCCGAGATAACTTTACCGGTGCGGTTGCTGGTGAAGATAGTGCTGTGCGCCTTGAGGCAGGCTCATGCCGTCGAGAAATCCGTGCTCTGCGCTTTCGATTGGAGGGTGCTAGAGGAAGCAGCACTGCAGGAGCCCGCTCTGCGGCGCTGTTGCCTGACGGAGCCGCAGACGGTAAGGCGCTCCGATGTCTGGTTCGGTCGGACGCGGTTGGAGACGTTCGGCCACGGTCGTGTGCCGCGCGCGGTGGCAAGCGCAGGGGCGACGGTTTGGGCGCCATTTCATGAAATGCTCGATGAAGTGGAGATGAGCGAGGCACGCAGCTGTGATCTTGCCGTTTTGGCCTGGACCGTGAACGAACCTGCGGAGATCTGCCGCATGATTGACCTTGGCGTTGACGGCATCATCTCGGATAGGCCCGACCGGGTGCGGGAGGCGCTGGCAGAGCGGGGTATCGAAATGACGCTGCCTGGTTTTGCACTACGTAAGTCTGTCCCTGTCTCCAAAGCATCGTCGTAGAGGACGATTGAGGCATCACGATTTTTATTGTTCTCCCATACAGGAAGCCGATGGCGAAATACGGTGCCATGTGACAACGGATTGCATGGAACTGGAAACCTTGTCCGCCGGCCGTGACGATGTCTCCCGTAAATCTAAACGTGCGCAGATCCCGCCGGCCGGAGATCGGCGATATCGTCAAGATTTAGAATATATTTGTGGCGGCTATGTAGTCTGTTTGTGCCTTTAGGACGCACAAAAAAAATTGACAGCGTGTCATGGTTACGTCGCAAATGACGGCGTGGATCCGTTTGTTGCGCGATGGATCTAACGATACCGATTCTTTCGAAGCGGGGTTAATTCAACTTTTGCTCGACAGTTTTTGTGTTGACCAACACATGGTGGTGCTTTGTATATAATCTTCGTGGCGGCCAAGACGCGTCGTAACTTGGAGCAGTTAGAATTCCACCACATGCTTCAGCGCCGCCGTTGTATCAGCATGGTGGATATTGAAAGCGACATCCTAGGGAAACGGTGTCTGGACGGATATATCGACGAATACGACGTTCTTGTAGAGGTCGCGATACAAGAAAGCGCCATTTTATTGATGATGTAAAAATTCTTCGGCGTGCCAGTTGACTGGAAACTCACCGCCAAAAGCAGAAGTCAAAATGACACGAGCTTGTTTGGTATTAGTTAAATAGTCGTAATGAAAATTGCGGATGCACTAGACCACTAGTAGTTCCACTTGGCTTTTTCGGAGCGTGTTGAGCAGGGCCGGCGGCGGCTGGGCGTCGGTCACTAGCTTGCTAACCCGAGGCCAATCAGCATAGCGCGTGGCATAATGTAAGTTAAAGGCGCTACGATCGGCAGTGACGATGCATTTCTCTGCCCGCCCCAGCATGGCGGCATTTACCGCCGCGATTTCTGGCACTGCACTACCTGGTCCATCCCCTGTAAGGCCGCTGGCACCCAAAATCACATAATCCACGTACAGGCTCTGCAGAAACACGATGGCGTGGCCACCGGTCGTGCTGGCTTCTTCTGGGTGGTATAGTCCTGGGATCATCATCACTTCGATGGTGCCGTTGTTGGCCAGCGCCTGTGCAACGCCAAAGGCGTGGGTAACGACGGTGATGTTCTTCAACTGCGCAGCGATTTGCTGCGCCACCCGCACTGTTGTGGCGCCGCTTCCGATGAGCAGAATGCGTGCGTCCGCCACCTGTGTGACGGTGGCCTCCGCGATGCGTTGGCGTTCCGCGTGAAAAAGATCCTGCTTTGCGCCGGTAGTGTTGGAAGCACCCAGTGAGCTGACGGCTCCACCGTAGGTCCGGTTAAGCATGCCTGCGTGGGTGAGTTCATCAAAGTCACGGCGGATGGTTTCCGTGGAAACGCCAAGCTGGCGGGCGAGATCGGTAACACGAAGGTTAGAGGCAAGGCCAAGCGCGGCCAATATCTTGCCATGCCGTTCCCGCTTCTGTTGCCTCATGCGCTCACTCGCTAAGATCGTCCACTCGCTAAGATTGAACGTGAGTATGATTGCTGAGACGAAGTTATGCAATTGTTGAAATTTCAACAATTTAGTATCGAATTTGTGGGAGTTTTAAACATATCGAGACGGAATCTCTAAGAAATCTGTGTCCGGCCGGGCTGGGCGATGGTCAAGATTCGTGATGTTTTTGCCGACAGACACCTATCGTGGCATGACTGTCTGTGCGTGGCGCGGGCCGAGGATGAGTGGTACATACGGCGATTTAGGACGGCAAACAGGCGGGGGGCGCACCCAAGCGTGAATTCCTGACGTCGGTGGATCCATCCGATCCGCGGCTGGATCAGATACGCAGAATTTCAGAGACTTCCGTATTCGGGACGGTTGGGTGAAAGCCGCTTTGAGGCGTCCAGCTCATACATAAAAGCTGCCGAGCGTGCCACTTCACCTAAAATTTGCCGCCGACACGCATATCGTCGCGTTAGGAACATACAAGCTAACAACCGTAATATTGTTCGTCGGAGCAGCTCTCCACATATGAACGCCTGTGTTGGTCGTCGGAAAAAAACTCGACATTGAATATGACGAGAACGGACCGCCGATCACGCAGCGAACGTGGAGTTCAAGCGAATTTTAGCACGAGAAACCCGGCGACCAGAAGCACGGCGAACAGGCTTGTGATTAGCCCCAGTCGCTTGTCGATGAAGTCCCGCGCTGGCTCGCCGAATAGACGCAACAGTATCGCCTCCAGCAAGAAACGCGCGCCCCGAGTTAGGAAGCTGAGCCCCATGAAGGCCCAGAAATTGAACTTCGCAGCACCTGCCGCAATGGTGACGATTTTGTAGGGGATCGGTGTGAGCCCCTTGATGAGGATGATAGCGGCGCCGTATTCGGCGAATTTATGCTGGAAGGCGGCAAAGGCCGCTTCGTAATGATAAAAGTGAATGATGGGCTGGGCGAGCTTGGCAAATAGCGCATAGCCGATGCCATAGCCGATGGCGCCGCCCAGTACGCTGCCCAGAGTGGCAATGAGCGCAAACAGCAAAGCGCGCCGCGGGGCGGCCAGGGCCATGGGGATCAGCAGTACATCCGGCGGCAGAGGAAACACGCTCGCCTCTGCCATGGCCACAAAAAACAGCCAGAGCGGAGCTGATGGCCTGGTGCTCAGTGTCAGCATGCGGTCATAGAGGCGGCGGAGCATGGCGGTTTAGCCTTGCAGTATGACTGAGCGATGCCGGAGTTGGTCCATCATCTGCTCGGATTCAAGCTGCACGCGCTGGTCGATGATCATGTTCTCGATCTCTTTGTCGGACGGCAACTGGGCCTTTTCCTTAGCGCGGTTGCAGATCATCACGACTGAGACGCCCGCAGCCTGAACCAGAGGGCGGCTTAGCGTGTTGAGCGGCAGATTGGCCAGCAGTTGCTGGAAGGCGGGTGGGGTGACGGTGGCAAGATTCACCGGTCCGGGGTCGGAGGGCTGGATATTGCCATAGGCGGTGTCCAGCGCCTCGATATCCGAACAGGTCTTGGCTTTTTGGGCCTTGGCCATGAACTGATTGATGAAATTGATCTGTATCGGGCCAAGTTGTGCGCCTGTGACGGGTTTCGGATACTGACCGTAGGCTTGGCGGATGTCGAGGATCGTCTGCATTTGATTGCCGATATCGTGCTTATCCAGCAGCTGGACGATCTCGTATCCGCCCGGCACGCGGATGGGGTTGGAGACCGCGCCTACGGGCATCTGCTTCACCGTGGCTGCAACCGCAGGGTCTAACTGGTTTAGCTGTACAAAGCCGAGATCACCGCCGGACAAAGCGGTTTGCGCCTGGGAGAATTGTGCCGCCACGATGGGGAACGGGGCGCCTCGGCGCAGCTGGGCGATGACTGTGTTGGCAAAATTCTGCGCAGGTGTTTCGTCGCTGGGGTCGGTAACGGGGATAAAGATTTCCGCCAGATGGTACTGTGGGGCGCCTAGGCTGGCTTTCAAGGCTGCTTTTTCCGCCGCCACATCGCCAGGGGTGAGTTGTAGCCTTGGTCCCAGCACTTTGTGCAGCACCTTTTGCCAACCGATGCTGGTGCGGATCTGCGCCAGTAGCGTGGAATAGGGCACGCCTGCGGCTTTCAGCTTCGCTTCCAGTCCGCCGGGGGGTAGATTGTTACTCTGCTCGAGATGGGAAATAGCGTTCGCGAGCTCTTGCGTGGACACATTGACGCCGAGCTTTTCGATCTCCTGTTGTTGCAGCGCCTGGTCAATGAGCTGCTTAGTCACTTGGGGGGAAAGCCGCTTTATAACCTGCGGGGTCGGATTCATGTCCATTGAAAGGGCGAGCAGCCGCGCCCGGACCGTGATGTCCTGTGTGGTGATGACCTGACCGTTAACCGCCGCCGCTACGCCGGCTGAATCAGACGAGGGCATGGGCGCGGCACTTTGCGCAAAGGCGGGGGCTGCGCAAACGGTGGCAAGAAGGGCAGCGCGGAGCAGGAATTTCATAGGGTATTGAATCCAACGTTTCCAAGGGTTTTGAAATTGAACTGCAGAAGCACCAGGGTGCTGCCATGGTCCAGGTTGAACGACGTAAAGCGTTTGTAGAAGATGATGTTGACGCCGAAGCAGTTGTTTTGCCAGCCGGCGGCCGCGTTTATCTCATCGAATTGGCCAGTCCTCAGATTTCTCTGGCCTCCGCCGCTGAAGTTCCATGGGCCGTCATGCGTAGAAAGATTGAGCGTGGCTTCCTGGCGGGGTGTAAAATATTCCGGTGGCGGATTGAGGTTTGGTGATTGGCCAAGGCTCAGATTGTCGTACAGTGCATAGGGGTTTGTGTTAGTGTAGAGATAGCCGCCGGAGACTTCGAGTCGGTGGTTGCCGAAGTTCGCGGTTAGGTCGGTCATACGATTGCCGAGTGATTTGTGTGATAACCGCCCGCGGTAGGCGATATTGAACCAAGGGGTGGGAGCCACCACGGCGCGGGCAACAATGTCCGATATATTATCTTGAAGCCCCGAGGCTGGCAGATAGACGTAATCTTTGTGGAAGCGGTAGGATTGGCCGATTAGCCCGTCCAGTGTCATGCCGCCCGGCAGGTACCAAGCGGCGTGTATAGCGTAGTCCACGCGCATGCCGCCTTCTAGCCGGTCGATACCGGGGTAGCGGTTGAGGCTGAATAGGTTGGCGTCCGAGAATTCGAGGTCCAGGCTATCCTCGTTTGGGATTCTATTGTTGTTTGAGATGCCAGTGATCGGCGAGGCGACGAATTGGATGATCGGCTCGATGAGCTGGCTGCCCCAATGCTGGGTGGCGCGCAGCAAGGGCCAGCGCAGCATCACCGCACCATAAGGCTGGACGCGGCCGATACTTGCCTGCTGGGTGGTACTGTTATTGGGTTGCTGATTTAGCTTGTCTGCGTTGTAGTAGGCGGCATCAAGTTGCAGGCGTGCTGTGCCAGTGATTCCCGCTGGCAGCATGAAGGGTACGGAATAGGATGGGATAAAAGCAAGGCGGCGGGTGTTTGTGCCGACATTGCGCATCACGTTGAAGGCGCTGGCATCCACCCGGAAGGTGCCGCCCAGTACGCTGTCCGGCAGGGAGACATAATGGTACTGCGCGTATGGCCCCACGATGGGGAGCTTGCTTTGGTTTACCGAGATGACAAGGCCCTGGTAGGTTTCCGCGTCGATGCGCGCGTATGAGCCCCTGCCGAAGCCTTCAAGGTAGATGTTGCTCTCCAGATAGGAGGTGTTCGGCAGGATGTTGAAATCGTTCAGATATTGCGGGTTGGAGGCGCGGTTGACGGAGAAGCCGGTACGCCAAGCATTGTTGATATCGAACGTGCCGTTGGCGAAAATCGAATCGCCGAAATGGCCGCGATCACGGCCGCCGGAGAGCTTCACCTCCAAGGTACCTCTGTTGAACGCCTCGCGGTAATCGGCCTTCAGTGCGGGGCCTTGCCGGGTGGCGAACACCGGCGCTAGGGTGAGGTCCGCCGATTTACCCAGCGTAAAATAATAAGGCAGGACGACGAAGGGGCCGAGCTGCGAGGTGGAGCCGGCCGAGGGAATGAGAAGCCCGCTCTTGCGTTTCACCGAAGGGTCGGGTTCGCTCAGATAAGGCAGCCAGAATACCGGCACGCCCTTCATCAGCAAGGTCGCGTTGCGAAACTCGATCATTTTATGTTGGAGGTCACGTGTGGCGCTGCTCGCCCGAATCGCCCAGATGGGAGGGGAGCGTGGGTCGCTCTTGCAGAGGTCGCAGGCGGAATAGACGGGTTTGGAAAGCTCGTCGATCTTGCCGTCATAGCGGCGTCCGCCATTGGCAATGATGCGGGCATTGTCCGTTAGGCGTGCGGCGACGAATTTCATCACCGCGTTCTTCATGTTGTCGGAGAGCACGACATGCTTCGCATAGATCGCGCTACCATCTGGCTGTATCAGCACCACATGGCCGGAGGCGATGACGACATTGGTGTTGCGGTTGATCGTCACCTTGTCCGCATGCAGGGTTTGGCCGTTCTGGATTGCGGTGACGTGGCCGGAAGCCGTGATGATGTTGTCGGGCTTGTTGTAGGTAAGCTCATCTGCCGTAAAGCTGACCGGCGCGTTCATTCCGCTCAAGGAGGACCGGCCAGACGGTAGGGCGCTTGAAGATTGGGCCAGCACCGGCCCGGCAAGGCAGGTTGCGGTGAGAAGAGCTGTGATTCGGCCGGTACGGGTCATGCGTTCAGCCATCTTCCAGATGCAGCAACAAGGCAAGCGCGAAAAACAATCCCGCGAACGCGGGCGCCCAAGCGGCGAGTTCCACCGGAACCGCACCGGAGGTACCGAACTGGTTGGCAACCTCGGAGACCATAAACAGCGCAAAGCCGAATCCCACACCTGCCGTCAGCATCGTGCCAGCCCCGCCCCGCCGGGAAGGGCGCATGGAAAACCCTGCCGCTACCAGCGCCATAGTCGCGCAGAGTAGGGGCAGTGCCAGCAACGACTGGAATACTAGCTCGTGTTGCGTGGCCGAGAAGCCGGAGTGTTTGAGCAGATGGATAAAGCCTGGTAGCGCCCAAAAAGACAGCGCATTGGGGGATGCAAAGCTTTCCTGCACACGGTTAACCGTTAGGTCCGTTGGAAAGCTCATTCGCTGGAGATGTCGCGGCGGTGCGCCGGGTTGCAGAAGCGAGACGTTGCGAAGCTCCCAGTTGCCAGAATTCAACGTGGCGTGCCCCGCCTCCAGCCTTTCCAGCAGGCCGGTATTCGCGGTGAGCCGCAGAATGCTGACCTGGTCGGCCACCAGTGTGTTATTGTGTAGCCTGACATTGTTGGCGTGGACCACCGCGATGCCGTTGGGCACGAGGCCGGTGTCTGCCTGCCGCACCCAGAGTGAGCCGCCATTCAGCGAAAGCGGCCCGCCGGAGGACTTAAGATAGGCGTCGTCGAGCTGCTCCGCCCGACCATACATCACCGCCGAAAGCGGGCTGACTATGGTGGTACAGACTCCCCCCAGCACGCAAGCCACCAAAACCGGCGTGGCCAGAAACTGCCAGGCAGAGATGCCTGCGGCCCGCGCCACTACCAGCTCGGAGGACCGCGCCAGCCGCCAGAAGGCATAAATGCCGCCCAGAAGCACCGCGAAGGGCATGATTTGCATCAGGCTCCAGGGCAGGCGCAGCAGCTCAATCTCGACGAGCACGCCGAAGCTGGCGTGTGGAGCGGTCGTAGATTCGCGTAAAAGCTCCAGAAAGTCGAAAAGCGCGACAAGCCCCGTGAGCCCTGCGCTCATCGCCAATACGGCGGCGGTGAAATGTCGGCCGAAATACCAGGCGATGGTAATGGGCAGCTTCATGCGCGCGGAGCGCCCTGACGCAGCAGCAGGGCCAAGGCAATGCCTGTCGGGGTTAGGGCCCACACCCAAATCAGTGGCAGCAATGCGGTGTTGCGGGCCGCAAGGTTGCAGACGCCAAGCCCCAGTGCAACCAGAGCCGTCACAGTGCCGACGGCACCGATGATGCGCGCTAGCCCGCCATGGCGGCGGAAGCCGCCGCCCAGCGCGGCCACCAGTGCCACCAAAGTGTAGCCGAGCGTGGCAAGCGGTGCGCTCAGCCGGCGCTGGGCTTCCATGAGCCATTTCGCATGGTCGCCGTAGGACATGTTGGTAGGCGGATGAAAGAGCTTGGACAGTGGCACCTCGGCCGGATCGGTTGAAATCGGTCCACCGTGATGGGCAGTCTCGGCCAGGGAGAGCGTATTGCGCTGAAAGGTCAGCAAGTCGAGCTGTCCGGTTTTAGGATCGATCTGCTGACGCGAGCCGTCTTCCAGCACTACCATGGGGCCCTTTGAAGTGGCGATCAATGCGCCGGAACGGGCCAAGATGGTGGCCGGCGCGCCCGGGTCGCGATCGTCCTCTATGATGATCCCCTTGAGGCTTCCGTTACTGTTGCGGGACTGTACATAGACCGTGACGTCGTGAGACACCTGGGTGAAAACACCGGGATCCAGCAAAAAGGCCGCGATCTGGTTGCGGATTTCATATTGGTAATCGCGGAAGATCGACAGACTCCAGGGTACCGCGGCAAGGCTGAGCACATAGCCAAATAGGGTGACGGCTGCTGCCAGCATCAGCGCAGGGCGGGCCAGCCTAGCATTAGAAAGCCCAAGCCCACGCATAATCGTCAATTCCCGGTCTCCGGCAAGGCGGACATAGACGAACAGAACCACGATAAAGCTGGTGATAGGCAGGATGGTGCCCAGAAAGTCCGGCACCAACAACGCAGTGAGCTTTACGAATACGAAGGGCGACAGCCCGTGGCTGACGATAATCTGAATGAAGCGCAGCGATTGGGTGAGCCAGATCAGAGCGACCAGCCCGATGGTGACCAGCACCAACGCTAGTAGTAGCTGTCCCAGCACGTAACGGTCGAGGCGGTTGAGAAAGGACAACGCTTGCATCTTGGCTGCTTCTCTGGCGGCGCGCGGCGGCGATGGCAAGGGCGGCCGGCCGAGTATGAAACGGGTCGCAACCAAACAGCTGAGATACGATAAAATTAAGCGTTGCAACTTCAACAGAAAAATTGTTGTATCTGCCACAAAAAATCTATGGGCAGGCGATTATGAACCTTAAAAACGTGCCGAGTGAGGTGGCTGGCGCCGCCTGTCGTAGTGGCGGATGACGGTTTTAATGTCGCTGCAACCTACGGACGGGCCTGAAATTGAACAAGGCCAGCGAGGTCGGCGCGACCGGCTGGGCGATGCCGCTTTTGATTATTACATGCCACTAGAATTGGTGCGCGGCGAGGGGGTGTATCTATTCGATAGCGCCGGCCAACGCTATTTAGACATGTATAATAATTTACCCTCAGTCGGGCATGGACATCCCGAGGTGGTGTCGGCGATTGCCGCGCAGTCCGCGACACTGAACACCAATTCGCGTTATCTCAACAAGACAATGGAGGCTTATGCCGCTAGATTGTTGCGCCTGTTTCCGGCGCCGCTTGGCAATCTAGTGATGACATGTTCGGGTAGCGAGGCCAATGATTTGGCCTTGCGCATTGCGTGCGCGGCAACGGGCCGCAAGGGTATCATCGTTACTGCAGGGGCATGTCATGGCAGCACGGCTGCGGCTATAGAGGTTTCGCCCGGGCTGCGGGAGCGTCTGCCGGCCCACGTGCGGGCCATTCCCGCGCCTGATCAACGCCTCGCGGGCCAGACGGCACTTGGCAGTTGGTTTGCCGCTCGAGTGTATGAGCAAGTCCAAGCCCTGCGTGAAGCCGGGTTTGGCCTTGCCGCGCTTGTGGTGGACAGCGCTTTCGCCGCTGATGGTGTGTTCACCGATCCGCCCGGATTTCTAGCAGAGGCTGTAGGCGTAGTTCGCACGGCGGGCGGGTTATTTATTGCCGACGAGGTCATGGCTGGGTTTGGCCGCACCGGTGCGCTATGGGGATTTTCCCGGCATGGCGTGGTGCCCGATCTGGTGACGCTCGGCAAGCCGATGGGCAATGGCTATCCGACCGGCGGCGTGGTCGCCCAGGATCAGCATCTGGCTTGCCTGGAAGACGCTGTGTTCCATTTTAACCCATCCGGGGGCACCTCTGTTGCGGCGGCGGCGGGTATGGCCGTGCTGGATGTGATTGAAAATAAGAATCTTGTTCGCAACTCCGTGCGCGTTGGCCAGGCTTTGCGGAAGGGCTTGAGGCGGCTTGCCAAGAGTTTTCCGCAGATTGCCGCTGTGCGTGGAGCCGGGCTGTTGACCGGCGTAGATTTAGTAGCGCGGGCATCGGGCGCGCCGGATGCGGAGATGTCTCGTCGCGCCGTGAATGCGTTGCGGCAGAATTTCATTCTTGCAGGAACTGCTGGGCCACGTCGTCATGCGCTGCAGTTCCGCCCGCCTTTAACCTTCGCTGCAGATCATGTGGCGCAATTTTTGGACATTTTTGCGCGCGTTCTGGCCACGCTTGGTCAAGCTGGGTGAGGGCACTATCGAGTTAGCTAAACCGCCACCAGATCTGGTAGTGGTCTTGCTTTCGACATCCGGGTCGCTGTTGGCTTCTCTCCACCGAAGTAGGGATTGGTTGATCTTGGGTCGGCGGTGGAACCCCTCCCACCGGATCGGGTGCCGAGCACCCTTCGCTCGCCGAACCGGCGCACCGATTCAGCGAGGATCGCCGCCTTCGACTGGAACA